>NZ_JBMLTR010000205.1:0-16155 GCF_049239865.1 Aquidulcibacter sp. | reverse complement strand
TACTGCGTGTTTGATGGGTGGGGGATAAGTTTTTATCTATGCGCTCCCCCTCTCCATGTGGGGTCGACCTGTAGGTCGACGGGTCGGGGGTGAGGGCTTATCTGGCGTAAAAGCTACTTGTTCTGTGCAACTAAAAGCTCGCCAACCCGCCTTATAGATCCGCGAGCGTAAGCCCTCACCCCCGTCCCCTCTCCCAAGTGGAGAGGGGAGCGCGCTTTAGCCTTAGGGTGTTGCGGGGCGAATTTGTGCTGCCGATCTGGATCTATTTTGGTGCAACCTATGTTCCACCAAAATAGATCATCGAGCTTGCCCGCGACATCTGGGTCGCAAGAACAATTGAGACAGCGGTTTGGTGGACCGGAACGGGCACCAAAACCACTTCTAGATAGAAAGCCCAACAAATGGATCGCGCAACAACAGTTGCGCTTGTCCGCGCGTATAGATGCGCAACTTTTGTTGCGCGCTCCTCTCCCCCACCCTGTCATCCCCGTCGGAACAAAGTGGAGAGCGGGGACCCCATGGGACGTTGCGGCACAAGATCCCGGATCGGCTTCGCCGTCCGGGATGACAAAGTGCTCAAATGATTGCCTTCCAACTAGCCCTGTGCCCGCCACGCCTTGGCTAAAGCAAAGAAGCCCTCAGGCTCAATGGTTTCGGGCCGCGCGGTCGGATCAATTCCGGCTGCGTTCAAAATCGCTTCGCAATTGCCGAGACCTTTAAGGCTAGCGCGCAGCATTTTCCGCCGCTGGCCGAAGGCATGGGCTGTGACATGCTCCAGCCCCGCTAAATCGTCAAAAGGCTTCTTATGATCTTCCAAGATTACAATCGCGCTTTCGACCTTGGGCGGCGGCACAAAAGCCAAGCGCGGCACATGGAGTGCCAGTCGGGCGTCACATCTGGCGGCAGCCAAGACGGCGAGGCGGCCATAATGAGGGCTACCCGGGCGGGCGCAAATGCGTTCTGCCACTTCGGTTTGAAACATCAAACACATCGGCCCACGCCAAGGTCCTGCCTTTAGCCACTTCACCAATAAGGGCGTGCCGACATTATAGGGCAAGTTTGAAATGATGCGAGCAGGGCCAGATGCGCCGTGGCTGGTCAAGAGTGCTTCTTCGTCGACCGCCAGCGCATCGGCCTCCATCACCACCAAACGATCAAGCTGGTCGGCAAAAAAGCTTTTGAGGTGGGCGACAAAGCGGGGGTCTTTTTCCACCACAATGACTTTCGCGGCAGGACTGGCCAGAAGGGCATGGGTCAGCCCACCCGGACCCGGACCTATCTCCAGCACTGTTTCACCTGCTTGGATGCCCGCCAAGCGCGCAATCTTTCCAGTGAGATTAAGGTCTAACAGAAAGTGTTGGCCCAAGCTTTTTCGGGCAAACAAATCTGATTCTTCCAGCGCTTGGCGCAAGTCGCCGCTCATGACGTCATCCGCCCATGTGCCATAGCGGCCGCCATTTGAATGGCGGCGATCATGGATTCAGCACGCGCAATGCCGCGCCCGGCAATATCAAACCCGGTGCCATGGTCGGGACTCGTCCGGATGATGGGCAGGCCCAAGGTGGCATTGACGCCGCCCCAAAAATCGAGCGCCTTGAGTGGGATCAGGGCTTGATCGTGATACATGCAGATGGCGGCATCAAAGGTCGCGCGCGCTTCGCTATGAAAAAGGCTGTCTGCGGGCAGGGGGCCGCGAACCTGGAGGCCCATCGCCTGAAGCGCGGCAACAGCGGGAGCAATCACGCGGGCCTCTTCATCGCCAAAGGCCCCATCCTCGCCCGCATGCGGGTTCAAAGCGGCAACAACCAAGCGCGGTGCCTTCAGGCCCAAATCGCGCTGCAGCGCCTCGGCGGTCACCAGGGCCGCGTGGACGATAGCTTCTTGTGTCAACCGGCTGGGCACTTCTGACAGCGCGCAATGAATGGTGACAGGCACAACGCGCAAACCCTCTACTGCCAGCATCATGACCGGCCCGCGGGTCTGCTCAAAAGGGGTGGTGGCTAATAAAGCGCCTAAGAATTCGGTATGGCCCGGATGGCTAAAGCCTGCCGCCATCAACACGGACTTCGCTATCGGGGCGGTAACGAGCGCTAATGCTTGGCCGGAAAGAACCAAATCGACCCCGTGCTCAATGGCACCCAAAATCACGCCAGCATGGGCAGGATTGGGCTGGCCAACCACGACGCCCGGCGCTTCAAAACCCTTCAAAACCGGCAGGGCATCGCAAAACACTTGGGGTGCCTCAGAAACCTCGGAGATGGGTTGCGTTGGAACCGAGCTATAGAGGGCAGGGTCGCCCAAAACGCAAAAGGGCGTTGGGCCATGACACAAGGCTTGCCAAGCTTTGGCTGTGACCTCTGGCCCAATACCAGTTGGATCGCCCATCGAAATGACCAGCGGCCGTGTGGGGGCGGATAAGTCTATAGCCACGCGATCAAGGCTGGATGATCGCCGCTTCACGGCGGATATCGCGCAGATAGCGGCGGGCAATCAGGGCCAATTCCTGATCGTACAGGCGGTCTTCCAATTGCTCGAGCGTTGGGATGTCAGATCCTGTATTCTCACGGTCGCACAACACCATGACATGCACGCCTGAATCGGAACGGAATACCGCGCTGGCTTGGCCATTCGAGAGACCCAATGCTTGGGTGCGGAACGGCTCGCCCAAATCTTCGTCTTGCACTTCGCCATAATCAATGACTTCAAGCGAACTGCGTTGCGCGGCGCGGGTTACGCCATCGCAGCCGTTGCGTAGAGCGTCGCGGCTGAGGCGCGCGGCCTGCTCTGCTCGCTTCCACGTGGCTTCGTCCGAACCTGCTGCGACTTTGCGCGTCATTTCTTTGAGCTTCAACTTGGCCTTGGGTGGGCTAGGCTCACGTTTCTCGCGGACAGAGACGATCATGACGCCGCCTGGCACAACAATCGGGTCACTGACGGTGCCTGGGCCCATCTGCTCGACTGCTGCGGCGACCTCGGTCTTCAACTCGCCCAATGTGATCCAGCCCATATCGCCGCCAGTCGAGGCCGATGGCGCGAAGGAGAATTGCTGAGCGACCAATTGGAACGGGGTGCCGGCGCGCAATTGCTGCACCAAGGTCTTTGCGCCTTCGAGCGTTTGGGGTGCGCTTTGGGCGTTTTCGTCTTCTAGAAAGATCTCAGAAATCAGAAATTGTGGCTTGTTTGTATTGGCTAAAATACGATCAAGCGCAGCCTTTACTTGGTCGCGATTGACCCGCACCCGAGATCCAAACCGTCCACTGACGATGCGCTGCCATACCACTTCGGCGCGCGTCTTGTCGCGATAGCTCTGAGCCGAGACACCAATATCGGCCAGATCGCGGAAGAAGGTCTCCAGCGTTGCGCCATTTTGACGGGCTTGGTTGGTCAAAATGCGGTCTATTTCCCGGTCGGACGCATCCACCTTGAACTTAGACGCCTCCTGCAATTGAAGCCGCTCGTCGATCAGTCCGTTCAAAGCAGCAGATGTCGCGCGCTGCACGAGTTCGGGCGTGACTTGCTGTGCCCCAGACGTCGCAATCAGAAACTGAACCCGTTGACGGACATCCAGCCGCGTAATTGGCTGATCATTAACAATGGCAGCAACGCCTTCGCTCAAAGGACGCTGCTGCGCCAAGCTGGGCTGAGGTTTTAGCCAGACCGCGCAAGAGAGCGCCAGCATCGCACCCAGTGCAACCCTGCCTGCACATGCGCTGATTGTCCCCTTGCTCATCCATTCACTCCGTGCGCCTGCGCGCGATTGTTTAGGTCTTACCATAGTCTTCTAGCCGAAAATCCGTTCATGACCAACGGACTCATCAGGCGCAAGTCAATGCACAGCAAATTTGTCGATCTTTAGGCAGACACGCCTCAATCAAACGGGGCGTCGGACAGCTCGCCCAAAGTGCGGAATGCGATTTGGAAGCGGATCGACTGCGATGGTTCGATGAAGCGGTTTCGTGTGCCGATTTCTTCATAGAAAATCCGGAAGTCGGTGCATTCATCGCCATAAATCAAGCCGTAAGCAGAGCGCAGATTGGTGTCGGTGTTGAAGTCGCGATAGAGCGCGCCAAACAGTTTGAAATTTTTATTGAGTGTTAGGATGACGTTGCCCTGCAATTCCTTATTGGCGCGGCTTGGACCCGCCGTCTTGGAATCGAATTCATGATAACGAAGGCTTGTTTCTGTGCGCCACAGCTTCAGCCGTGCAATGGCTTCGGTGTGTACCAGTTTCCCAGTATCAGCATCGATACGCAGACGACCGCTTATGCTGCCATAATCGCCGTGACGCACTTCAAAATCGCCAACCCAGTCAGATTCTTTTCTGTCGAGGTTGGAGGCACGACTAAAGGCACTCGCATCGTCGGTCCGAATACGGCGGCCCAGAAACGCGTTTGCGCGCAGCGGCAGCGGATTAGAGGTCGTGGTCGGCAGGACGTCGATCCCTGCACGAACGCCGAGACTGACGCGGCTGCCGGGTTCCCACAGGTCCATGCCCGCAGCGCCCACAGGGCGGAAGAGGCTGGTGGCATCCATTTCAAAGCCCAAGGCGTCTTCGACACGGACGCGGCTTTGCTGATCATCTTTGCTGGCGACCGTCAGCGACATCCGCGGTTCTAACGTCAAGTTAAAGCGGTTGCCTGGACGGATCAGGGGCCAACGTAAATCAACCGACGCCAAGCCTAGACCCCGGCCAAACGAATCCGCCTTGAGGGGTGTGGTCAAGACAGCCCCGGTGTTGGAGCCCTCGCTGTAGTCAAAATAATCACCACGCACCATGGCCATAGGCTCAAGGACTAAGCCTCCCGGGAGAAGTTGCGTGCCCCGCCAGGTCGCGCCGATATTGCCGCGGATGGAGTCGAGACGTCCTTCGGTCCGCATCAGCGAAACGGCGGAGCCCGAGACATCCAGCCGGCCATTCATCGGACCAATCAGCCAGCGATAGGTGCCGTCTACCAGCGGGGCGACGCGCGGGAGATTCTTTCGCCGTTCACCGGGCACAAGGTCTTGAAACACCGCGCTCAATGACCGCACGTAGAAACGATCTGATTGGCCCTGCACATAGAGTTGGGACATAAGCCGCGACGTCTGTGGCCGGACTAAGCCAGCCTGCAGGTTTTCCTGGCCGATGCGAT
Source organism: Aquidulcibacter sp. (assembly GCF_049239865.1). Taxonomy (NCBI): domain Bacteria; kingdom Pseudomonadati; phylum Pseudomonadota; class Alphaproteobacteria; order Caulobacterales; family Caulobacteraceae; genus Aquidulcibacter; species Aquidulcibacter sp. Next base: position 11,023 of record NZ_JBMLTR010000205.1, on the reverse strand, counting down.
AGCGAAAAAGATAAAGGTCATCACTGGCGCTTTCGGCTGTGAAGCCCCAGTTCCACGTGTCGTTGATTTTGAACTCGCCATTGCCGAAAATATGGCCGCGCCAGTCGGATTCACCAAATTTTTCACCGCGCTTGCCAAAGAACTTTTCCTTGGTGACCGACCCATTGAGGAAGAGCCCACCGGAATAGAATTTCCGGCGGTAATCCAGTTGCAGAACCGGATTGATATATTGGCTGATAATCGGCGTGATGGTGATGTCTGACGACGCATCAATCACTTGCAAATAGGGCTGTTCAATGAAGTAGCCGTTACGTGAAGATTCACCGGGTTTAGGTTGCAGCAAGCCTGAACGCCGCCCGGCAGAGGGGTCACCATGGGCAAAATAAGGGACGTAAAGAACCGGAACGCCCTTCACCTCGAACACGACGTCATTATAGACAATCGACTCGGCCCGCTCGTTCTGCATGGCCCGACGTGCGCGAATGATCCAAGAAGGTTTGGTCTTGCCATCCTTACAGATCGGGCAGGCGGTAAAGACCGCTTGCGACATGAGTTTGCGGTCACCTTCGCGGGTCACGACCGCATTGGCGGCTAAGGTTGAACCGTCGGCAAATCGCGAGGCAAAATTGCCCGCAACGCCACTCGATAACTCGTCGTCCAAGGTCAGTTCGTCGGCAAACGTGGTCGAGCCATCGGCATTAACGACCGTGACATGGCCGAAGGCTTTCACGATGCCTGTATTCTGATTGTAGTTGATCTGATCGGCCCGAACCGTCCGGCCGTTGTTGCGCGCGGTGACATTGCCTTTGGCGATCAAGACACCGGCTTCATCACCTTGTTCAATCGCGTCGGCTTCCAGCAATACAGGGTCTTCTGCTTTGGCTCGCGCGGGCGCGCTAATCGGACTGATCGTCTTGGTTGTCGCTTTAGCAGCTGGAGCCTCTTGAAGATTCCAGTCAGGTTTTTCGCGCGCAACAGCGAGCGCAGGAACCATAAGGGCTCCAAGCGAAACGGCCAGTAACTGACGTTGCAGTGCGCGGGACATAAGCGATCCTTAATGAGTCGCCAGAGCGGAAATACTCGTTTGGGTGTAATGAGCGACTCACCCCGCGTCTAGCGGTTAAGCTCACCCATCTTCGCGATAAGAGACTGTTGCAAGGGCAATAAAGAGCGCTGCAAGCGGCGGGCACCAAGCTGCGATCCAGCTCGGCGCATAGCCCGCTGTGGCCAGAGCACCGGAAATATCATTGACGAAATAAACGAGCAGACCGGCTGCAATGGCCGCTGCAGCCATAATGGCACGTTGGCCGAACCGGTCACCGCTCAAGGACAACACCGCTGCAATCATCGCCATCGATAAAAGTGCGATCGGTAGCGCTAGTTTCCGATGGAACTGCAGCCAATAGCGTTGGGGTGAGCCACCCGCAGCTTCAGCATCGCGTGCGGCGCGCGGCAGATCCCAGATCGACATCGCACGTGCCGTTGCATCCTTATTTTTCTGGCTGTCGTCCAAGCGATCCTTGAGAATCGGGAAACTCAGAGTCTCAAATGGGGTGGCTTGGGTGCCAATCGAGGACTTGACCCCATTGAAGAGGGTCCAGGATTGGTCGGTTCGCCGCGCGGTCTTTGCGTCATAGCGTGCGACAAAGCGTGAATCGGTCTTACTGAAGGCTAAGAGTGTCACATTGCTGTATTGTCCAGCAGAACCAGCCTCTGCAGAGACGGTGATCTGGAGGTCGGGTCCTCGATCCTTGATCCACATCATGGTGCGTCCACCTTCGCCGGTTTTTGTGGTAGCGACAGCGCTCAACGCCTGCAATTGGGTCTCATAGGCGAGGTTTAGACGCGCTGCAGAGGGGCCCAAGATAAAGATCGCAAATAGCCCGACCAAAGCTGCCAAGACTGCGACAGGGCTTAAAAAGCGCCATGTCGAAACGCCAGAGGCGCGCATGGCAACAATCTCTGAGCTCCGCGCCAAGCGCATAAAGGTGACGATGGAGCCAACCAGCACAGCAAACGGCAAAGCAAGTTCCAAAATCCCCGGCGTACGCATTAGGGTAAAGCGCAGGGCGGTGAACGTGTTGGCATTGGCCACCCCAGAGACATTCCGCAATTGCTCAACGATATCGACCAGAATGATTGAGAGGCACACCCCGCCAGCCGCTACCAAAATCCCAAATAGCGTCAGTTTAAAAATGTAGAGATCGAGCCGACTAATGTGCATAGCCGCCTCGCAGGTTGGACTTGGACTTGGACTTTGGCTCAATCCTCTCGGATAGACTCACAAAGCCAGGCAACCGCATCCGCATGGAGCGTGTGGCAAAGAAGAGTACGGCCAGAGGAATCAGATACAGCACAAGCCCAAGGCCAGGCTGATCGGCAACAGTAGGAATGAGGCCAGTAAAGCTCAACAGCATGAAGATCAGGCCGCCAAAGGCCCAACCAATCCGGGCCGCATAGCCCTGGCGCGAGAATGAGCCACCCAAAACTGCCAACATCGCCAAGGCGACAGAAGACAGGCAGATTATCGGCGCAGCTAAGCGTCGATGCGCCTCGGCCAATAAATCACCGACATGGTCACGGTCCCAATAATCGGTAAGGTCCGGCTTTAGCAATTGCGGAAGGAAGCGGTCTGAAGGTTTGTAGAAAAGTTCGAGGTTTTTGTCGGCAAAGCCGCGCAACTCCACGACATAATTGGAAAAACCAATCATGTCGATTTGACCGTTTTCCAGTTTGCGCTGGACCGATCCATCTTGAAGGACAATTACTGGACCAGTTTCAAGTTTCGCAATCGTCCCGCGCTGTGCGGCATAGATAACCGGGCTCGAAGCCGACTTGGTGTCAGAAATGATGAGGCCGTTCAGGGTCCCGTCGCGGTCAATACGGCGCGCAAAAACCATGAGCCCATCGACGGTCGAGCGGAACTCGCCCTCGCGGACCATGGAGCTGGCGAAATCTGCCCGGATTTCAAACAGGCGCTCGCGCATTTCTCTTAGCGCCAAGGGTTGGACAAACAAATTGACGGCGAGCGCCGCGACCGCGCCCATGGCTGCCAAACGAAAGGCAGGCTCCGCCACGCGCCACAAAGTCCAGCCTGCGCCATAGGCCACGATAATCTCATTATCCTGATGCAAGCGGCCATAGGTCCAACTGACGGCGGCAAACAGGCCAACCGGCATGACAATCGCCATGATCTGGGGTGTCGCCAACAAAGAAATGCCTAAGAAGGTTGCCGCACTTTGGCCACGCTCAAAGAGCAAATCGAGTTGGGAAAGACTTTGGGTCAATAAGGCAATCAGTGTCAGCCCGACCATAATCAGGAGAAACACGGGGACCAATTGGCCAAAATAATAGCGTTGGAGCTTGTTCATGGTTCCGTTAGCTGCGCTGGGGAGGCAACGATTGACAGCTTGCCAGTTGCACCTAACACCGCGCCGCGCAATTTAGAAGTCACCATCTTACCATCCAGCTCGGCTGGATCCGTTTTTTGTCGGCGCGCCGCGGTGGGCTGACCCAGCATTTGGGAGCGTGAAAGCTATGAAAGTTGAATTTACTGCAGCGACACAAGCCAAAGCGATGATTGCTTTCGTTGGTCAGACCGACGGGCAGGCCGCTTTTTCCCCGCCAGCGCAAAAGCTCGATCGCGCCTGTAAATCAAGGCTCTCTAAGGCCGTTGCGGCGGCCAAATTCAACGGTGCCGCTGGCAAAGTGTTGACCGTCCATGCCCCCAGCGATGCCCTTGATGTCGTGGTTCTGGTGGGCGTCGGCGATCTCGCCAAAGTAGATGGCGCGGTGCTGGAACGTGCGGCTGCCGCTGGTGCAAAGACCCTCCTGACTTCCGGTGTTGAAACCGCCGGTGTGGCGCTGGCAGGCTGGAAGAAGGTCGCGACTGGTACCCATGCCGCACGAATCGGCTTTGGAGCCGCTTTGGCCGCTTATCGGTTCGACACCTATCGCACCCAATTGAAGGCCGAACAAAAGCCAAGCTTGAAGACGCTCGAAATCGATGTGGCCGACGGGGCCGATGTTTGGGCAGCGCATCAAGCCGTGGTCGATGGCGTCAGCTTTGCGCGTGACCTCGTCAACGAGCCCGCCAATGTGTTGCACCCAGAGGAATTCGCAAAGCGCTTGAAGGAACTCAAGAGCTTGGGCGTTGAGGTGGAAGTTCTGGGCGAAGCGCAAATGGCGGCTTTGGGCATGCATTCGCTTCTGGGCGTGGGCCTTGGTTCGGCACGCGAAAGCCAATTGGTCGTGATGAAGTGGCAGGGTGGTGGCGACGAAGCGCCTTTGGCCTTGGTCGGCAAAGGTGTCTGCTTTGATACCGGCGGCATTTCGATCAAACCATCTGGCGGCATGGAAGACATGAAGGGCGATATGGGTGGTGCGGCCGCCGTTGCCGGGGCCATGCGCGCCCTTGCGGGCCGGAAAGCCAAGGCCAATGTCGTCGGCCTCGTCGGCCTGGTAGAGAATATGCCAGACGGTTTGGCCCAGCGCCCGGGCGACATCGTCACCTCCATGAGTGGTCAAACCATCGAAGTGTTGAACACGGACGCTGAAGGCCGCTTGGTCCTTTGCGATGTCATGACTTATGCGCAGGAAAAGCATGCACCCAAGGCCATGATCGATCTGGCAACTTTGACTGGGGCAATCATCATCTCACTCGGCCATGAGTTTGCCGGTCTGTTCTCAAACTCCGACGATCTGTCGGCCAAAATCACCAAGGCCGGAACCGTGGCAGAGGAGCCTGTATGGCGCTTCCCGCTAACCCCGGCCTATAACAAGTTGATGGATAGCCCCATTGCCGACATGAAGAACGTTCAGCGTTCAGGCGGCGGGGCTGGTGCAGGCTCGATTACCGCGGCGCAATTCCTCCAACGCTTTGTGAAAGAGGGCGTCGAATGGGCGCATATCGATATCGCAGGGACTGCTTGGAAGCCCGGCAATGATGATCCGCGTGAACCGTCGTGGGGCACAGGCTATGGCGTACGTTTGCTCAACCGCTTGGTTGCGGATTCGTTTGAAGGCTAAGCCACATGAACCAAGCGGCAGGCGAAATCTGGTTCTATCATCTGGAATCGGCCAGCGTCGAAGAGACTTTGCCGCCGCTCATTGAGAAGTGCTTGGATCGGGGGTGGCGTGCACATGTGCTGTCACCCTCGACTGAGCGCTTACAGGCACTTGATGGCCATTTGTGGACGTGGAAGCCCAATTCTTGGCTGCCACATCACAGTCCCGGCTCGCAAGAGGGGCATGTGGCACCCATTCAACTCGGCGATTCCCAGGGTGAAGCACGGGCCGCAGAAGCCGTATTTCTGCTCGATGGAGCAAATTGGGGGCCGTTAGACGGCGTCTCACGTGTCTTTGTGTTGTTTGATGGCCGTGACCCCGACAATGTTACCCATGCGCGCCAGCAATGGCGGGTGGCCAAAGAGGCAGGCCTTTTGCCAACCTACTGGCGCCAAGGAGAGGATGGACGATGGGCAAAGAATGGCTGATGATCCTCATGTTGGCCTTTGCCAACGATCCGGTTGCGAAGACCGAACCGCCCAAGGATGCGCCACCGCCCGTTGCCGGCAGTGAGGCGAAGGCAATGCCCGCGACTTCCCCGTCAAACACCCATGCTTCGGTGCCAAAGGTAGCTGCGCCAGCGGCTCAGCCCAAATGTGATACCGGGCCTTATCGCTCCTTGGTGGGTCGCACCATCAGCGATGTTTTAACGATGCGCTTGCCACCGGGCACCCGCATTTACCGCTTGGGTGACCCAGTGAATGAACCCATTCCGCCTGGTCGTTTGAATATCGAAATCAACCGCGGCACAAGAGTTGGCAGAATCTATTGCTCTTAAAGCTTTCAACTCGCCGCTGGTGCTGCTAGACGCCCGCCATCCGACATCAAGATTGCGCGCTCACCCGAGGGCGCGCTTGCTAAACTCTTAAGGAGGCCAGTGTGGCACTCGAACGTACCTTCTCGATTTTGAAACCAGATGCGACCCGCCGGAACCTGACCGGTGCCGTCAATGCGATGATTGAGGCTGCTGGCCTGCGCATCGTGGCACAAAAGCGCATCCACATGACCCGCGCCCAAGCCGAGACCTTCTATGGCGTCCACAGCGAGCGTCCATTCTTTGGCGAATTGGTGGACTTCATGACGTCTGCGCCAGTCGTGGTGCAAGTTCTCGAAGGCGAAAACGCCATTGCCGCTTATCGCGACGTGATGGGCGCAACCAACCCAGCCAACGCCGCTGAAGGCACCATCCGCAAAGCGCACGCTGTGTCGGTTGGCGAAAACACCGTCCACGGTTCGGACGCTGCTGAAACGGCTGCTCAAGAAATTGCGCAATTCTTCGCAGGCAATGAAATCGTCGGCTAAGCCGAGGATTGATCCGCTTAGATTTTGAAAGTGGCGGTCGCGCGTGCGGCCGCCATTTTTGTTTGTCGGCGCTAGCCTAAAAGCGCGAGGCCACCTGGCTTGCCGTCCAGCATTGTGCGACCTTCGACCAGTTTGGCGCGACCTGAAGCAACTGCCTGGACGCAAGCTGGATAAAGTCGATGCTCTTGTACCAGAACACGGGCGGCCAAATCATCAGGCGTATCGCCGGGCACAATTGGCACGGCCGCTTGGCCAATAATCGCGCCTTCATCGACACCTGCCGTCACCCAATGGACAGAGCAGCCGTGAATGGTAAGACCGGCCTCTAACGCGCGGGCATGGGTGTGTAGGCCCGGAAAATTGGGTAGCAGCGAGGGGTGGATATTGATCATCCGCCCTTCATAGCGCGACACAAAATCCGCCCCCATAATCCGCATAAAGCCCGCATAGACAATTAAGTCTGGGCTAATCTCATCAATCATCTGCGCCAAGGCTGCATCGAACAGGCTGCGGTCTTTAAAACCCTTATGGTCGAGGCAGCGGGCAGCAATGCCAGCTTGTTCCGCGCGGGTCAGGCCATAGGCGTCTGGCCGATTGGAAATCACATGCACGATCTCATAGGCACAATCATCAGAGTGGCTAGCATCGATCAGGGTCTGCAGATTACTGCCGCCACCTGAAATCAGCACCAAGACGCGCGCCTTGCTCATGCGGCGCGGACTTCGCCAAGCACGATGGGGTCTTGCCCAAGCTCTAGCCACAGGTCGAGAAGCGCAGGAACATTTTCAGGCGCGACGCTGGCGACTAAGCCGATCCCGCAATTAAAGGTGCGCGCCATTTCGCCAGCAGCAATGCCGCCGGTTTCCTGCAGCCATTGGAAGACGGGCGGCAGGGTCCAAGCTTGCTCGTCCAAGGCGGGGACAAGATGCTTAGGCAGCATGCGGGGTATATTGTCGGTCAATCCGCCGCCAGTGATATGGGCTAGGCCCTTCACGAGATCGGCGCGGATCGCAGGCAAAGCGGCTGCGGGATAAAGCGTGGTTGGGGTCAACAAGGCCTGCCCCAAGGTTTGGCCCTCGCTAAAGGGGCTGGCTGCTTCCCATGACAGGCCACTGACGGCCACCACTTTGCGGATCAAACTATAGCCATTGGAGTGGGGCCCAGACGAGGGCAATGCGACCAATACGTCGCCTGGTCGCATGGTCTCAAGCTTTGGCAAAACCTTGTCGCGCTCCACGGCGCCGACCGTAAAGCCCGCGAGATCATATTTGCCCTCACTATACATGCCGGGCATTTCAGCGGTTTCCCCGCCGATCAGCGCGCAGCCGGCTTCTTTACAGGCGCGTGCAATCCCGCTGATCACGGCGGTGGCGACGTCTAAGTCTAGTTTCCCGCAGGCGAAATAATCGAGGAAGAAGAGCGGCTCTGCGCCTTGGGCCAAAACGTCATTGACGCACATGGCGACCAAGTCTTGGCCAATGCCATCATGAATGCCAGCCGCCAGAGCGATTTCAAGCTTGGTGCCAACACCATCTGTGCCGGAGACGAGAATGGGGTCTGTCATCCCCAGCGCTTTGAGATCAAACAGACCACCAAAACCGCCAAGGGCTGCATCGGCACCACGACGCGCCGTCGCCTTCGCCAAGGGCGCAATCCGCTTCACCAAAGCATCGCCAGCATCAATATCCACGCCTGCGTCCTTATAGGTCAGGCCATTGGCAGGCAGTGTGCCATGAGAGGCATCAGAACGGGGCGGCGTGGGCGAGTCAGAGGTCATGCAAGCCCTATGATCGGCTACAGCGCAGACCGCAAGAGTGTGTTTCACGTTGGCCTGCATTCGCGCTATAGAGAAGTCATGACCCAGACACGCTTTATTGGCTTTATGCCCCGATGGATTGGTCCCTGTCTTGGACTGGGCCTAATCGTCTTCGCCCCTGCCGCATTTGCCCAATCGGCAAATAGTCCTGCTGCACCTGCTGCCGCCGTCGCGCAGTCAAGCCTCAATGCCTCGGCCGTTTATTCCGGCATTGAGGAATGGGGGAAGTTGCGTGGCGCGTTGAGTCGGCTGCAGGGCGTCTCGGTTTCGATCAGCGCCATCTCGATTGACGGTGCGCTGATCCTATTCCGCTATGATGGCACGCCTGCAGACCTTCAAGCTATTCTGGCGCGCGCGGGGCTAGAGTTGACGCTCAACGCGGCTGGTGCGGTCGTTAAAGTCGCGACCCCGTAAAGGGTGTTGATGTGCCCCCTCAAACCATGAGCCAAGCCCATCTGGATTTTGGAACGCCCAATTATGCCGCTGAGGCCTTTGTGGTTTCAGAGGAAACCGCGTCTGCGCGTGCGGCCCTAGATCAATGGCGCACGTGGCCAGGCGGGGTGTTTTGTTTGTTTGGCGAAGCAGGGTCTGGCAAGTCGCATTTGGGCGCGATTTGGGCCGAGCAGGCCTCTGCAACCGCCCTCAAGGGCTCTGAACTCACCTTGCAATTCGCCGAAGCCCCCGCCGCTTCGGGTCAGCTGATTGCTTTGATTGATGATGCCGATCAGGCCGATGAAACAGCTTTATTCGCACTGTTATCGCGATTGGAACGCGAAGGCGGGGCGGTGCTTTTATTGGCCCAAAGGCCCCCGGCGCTGTGGGACTATGGCTTGGCAGACCTGCGATCAAGGCTGAAGGCCATTGCAACCGAATCGCTCAAAGAGCCCGAGCAGAAATTATTGGCGCAGCTGATTGTGCGTTATGCTGCGGCCAAAGGCTTTAAGCTTGATGAACCTTCGGCCACTTATTTGGCCGCTCGCATCCCGCGCACCTTTGAAGCTGCAAAAGCTGTTACAGCCTGTCTCGAAACAGTCGCGACTTATTCACTAAAAACCCCTATGGCATTAGCGCAACGTGCGCTGCGCGCGCTCTATCCAAATGATTGGACTGATGAGGAAGCGCAAAGCGGTGACTTATTTGAGGCTTAGGCAAGGATTTCGATGACCCAACCCACAGATTCCGATCCGGCATTGGGTTCAGAACCCTCGGTCCAAGGTCTGCCGATCACGACGGATCAATTGGTGACCCGCAAAGCACCTGTACGTAAGCCGATCAAGCCAAAGACCCCAATCGTTCGCGGTCCGGATCCGCAGCGTTATCTCAATCGCGAGCTGTCGTGGTTGGCCTTTAATGCGCGCGTCTTGGATGAGTCTGAGAACCACACCCATCCGATCATGGAGCGGCTGCGCTTTTTGTCGATCTGTGGCAGCAATCTCGATGAATTCTATATGGTGCGCGTCTCCGGTCTGCGCGAGCAAGTGCGTGACGGGATTAAGACGCCCAGCCAAGACGGCCTGACGCCTACTCAGCAATTGGCGCGCATTGATAAAGTCGCCAGCGCCTTGATGGAGCGTCAGCAGACCTGTTGGCAAGCGATCCATGCCGAATTGCGCGAAGTCGGCTTTGCCGTCGTTTCGGCTGAAGAGGCGGGAGAGATTGACCGCGAAACCCTGCGCGATGACTTCTTGACGCAACTCTTCCCGGTCTTGACGCCCTTGGCGATTGATCCGGCCCATCCATTCCCCTTCATCCCAAACTTAGGATTCACGGTCGCGTTTCGCTTGCGGCGAGAGCATGATGCGCGCGTGATGACGGCATTGGTACCCGTACCGATGCAGGCGGCCCGCTTTATGCCACTGCCTGTATTGGACGGCGTTCGGCGCTTTGTGGCGGTGGAAACGGCTATCCGCTTGTTCGCCGATACGTTGTTCCCTGGCTATGAAGTCATTGGGTCGGGCGCTTTCCGGGTAATCCGCGACAGTGACGTCGAGCTACAAGAAGAAGCCGAAGACCTTGTTCGCCAAGCAGAAGCCGCGCTGCGCGAACGGCGGAAAGGCGATGTGGTTCGTCTCAAAATCGAAGCCAGCATGCCGGTGGACCTGCAGGCCTTCATTATTGAGCAATTGCGCGCCGCCCCCAATGAAGTGGTGCGCGTCAACGGGATTTTGGGCATCGCGCAACTTAGCCAAATCATCCCCGATGACCGGGCGGAGTTGAAGTTCAAGCCCTATGTCGCGCGCTTCCCTGAGCGGATTCGCGATTTTGGTGGCGATTGCTTTGCCGCTATTCGGGCCAAGGACATCCTTGTCCATCATCCGTTTGAGAGCTTTGACGTGGTGGTGCAATTCCTGCGTCAAGCGGCGAGCGACCCCAATGTGTTGGCGATCAAGCAGACGCTCTATCGCACCTCGACCGACTCTCCCATTGTCGCGGCTTTGATCGCGGCGGCAGAGCAAGGCAAGTCCGTCACGGCACTGGTCGAAATCAAAGCCCGCTTTGACGAGGAGGCCAATCTGAAATGGGCGCGCGATTTGGAACGCGCTGGCGTCCACGTCGTTTATGGCTTTGTGCATTTAAAGACCCACGCCAAAGTTAGCCTCGTGGTGCGTCGTGAAGGAACGGCGCTGCGCACCTATGCGCACTTTGGGACTGGCAATTATCATCCGGTCACCGCGCGGGTTTATACCGACTTGTCGCTCTTTACCGCAGACCCAGCCTTTGGCCGCGACGCAGGGCGCTTGTTCAATTTTGTGACCGGCTATGCCACGCCGGCGCAGATGGAAAAGCTGTCGGTCTCGCCCGTCAATATGAAGACCGTTCTCTTAGGCCTCATTGATA
>NZ_JBMLTR010000204.1:0-1595 GCF_049239865.1 Aquidulcibacter sp. | reverse complement strand
CAAAATGCATCAGGCCTTCATTATTAAAGCCCATGCGATTGATCACGGCTTGATCCTCGACCAAGCGGAACAGGCGCGGCTTGGGATTTCCCGCCTGCGGGCGCGGCGTGACGGTCCCACACTCCACAAAGCCAAAGCCTGCCGCCAACATGGCGTCGGGTACTTCGGCATTCTTATCAAAACCGGCAGCAAGGCCGATCCGATTGGGCAAGGTGAGGCCTGCCAGCTGCACGCTATCTTCCGGGCGGTCTGGCTTGGCCTTTGGGCCAAACCCTGTTTTCAGCCCGGCAATGGTGGCTTGATGGGCGGTCTCGGCTGGCAGGGCGCGTAAAGCTTCCGTGGCCTTGGCATAAAGGTCGATCATGGAAAGCTCACAGGCAAGTCGTGGCTGCCGTCGGCCAGCAAGGGCAAGGCTATGACTTCTTGCACCACGGACATCGGAATGGGGCCGTAAATGTGCGGGAACAAGGCCCCGCCGCGCGAAGCCTCCCACACCACAGTGTCGCCCAATTGTGTGAGGCCTATAGTCGCCAAGATCAGATCGGGCTGATCTTTGAACCACATCGTCAAGGTCGCCCGGACTTGGTTGCGCGCAGAGAGGTGGATGAAGCCATCGGTTACATCGAGCGCAGAGCCCGTATAGACGCCCGCACTCTGAGCTTTTGCCCAAGCGCTGCGTGTCTCAATCTTATAAGCAAGTGAATTCATGGCCGTGACTTAATGGCAAAAGCGGGAGAGTCGACCCCTGCCTGTCACTTTCGGACGAACAATGGCAGATTAGGCTGCTTCCAACAGGCTTTGGAACACCAAGGCGCCATCGGCACTGCCCAATTCGGCTTCAAACGCACGGTCCGGGTGGGGCATCATGCCAAGGATGCGGCCGGTTGGGTCCACAATGCCGGCAATGCGGCGCAGCGAGCCATTGATCTCTTCCTTATAGCGGAAGGCGACGCGGTTTTCTTGCTCCAGCTCGTCGAGCACGGCGTCTTCGGCAAAGTAATTGCCTTCGCCATTGCCAACGGTCATCACCGCTTCTGAGCGGTTGCCAAAGGCGCGGGTGAAGGGGGTGGCCGCATTGGTGACTTCGAGCGCCACAGGCTTGCAGACATATTTCAAGCTGGCATTGCGCAAAAGCGCGCCGGGCAGAAGGCCCGTCTCACACAAGACTTGGAAGCCATTGCAAATGCCAAGAACGGGCACACCTGCTTTGGCCGCATCCACCACCGCGCGGGTGACTGGCGACAAAGCCGCCATCGCGCCACAGCGCAGATAATCGCCATAAGAAAAGCCACCGGGCAAAACGATCAGGTCCAAGCCCTCTGGCAGGCTGGTTTCCTTGTGCCAAACCATAGAAACTTGCGCATCGACCCTGCGCTCCAAAGCGACTTTGCAATCGCGGTCACAATTCGATCCGGGGTAGATGATGACGGCAGCTTTCATAGGTTCGACCTACGCGGTTTTGCCTCCAAGGTGAAGACCAATGGGCCACCTCCTGCAGCCATTGTGCAACCGCCCTGCAGAAAAAAGCGTATCAATGGCTAAGAATAGGTTAGGAGTGACCATGATTTCGCGCAGAAGCCTTGTAATTGGAAGTG
>NZ_JBMLTR010000203.1:0-1027 GCF_049239865.1 Aquidulcibacter sp. | reverse complement strand
TTCCAAGTCAAAAAAACCCCTAAGTTTAGAGTAACCTTAGTGCATTCCAAGGATGGAATTCACCCCACCGCGCGAGCTTGGCTTAGCCGTCCGCCCTCGGATGTCTTGCTGGCAAAGGCGTGGGCAGGACGGTTGAGGTGGCGCGTGCGACGAGTTTGCCATCTGCATCAAACAAATCGGCCTCTAAGAAGGCAGCTTTATTGCCCCATTTGACGACGCGGCCTTCGGCTTCGACTGGGCCTGCCGGGCAGGGACGTAAGAAAGTCGTTTTCAGCTCTAAGGTTGGGACGGCAAAGGCCATTTGCCCAGCAACAATCCCAGCAATGGCCATGGCCTCATCCAGCATAGCCGTGACAAAACCGCCTTGCAGCGCGCCGCGCGGATTACACCACGCGGCTTGGCCGACCATTTTGATCCGCACGCGTCCACCCGCTTGATCGATCGACAGGACTTCAAGTCCCAGCGTGTCGGAACAGGCTGGTCGAGATTTGGCTTGGGTAAATTTTGCCAGAACTTCCGCGTCGGTGCGGGCCGGGCCGGTTTCTGCGCTCACTTCTTACGCCGGAACGCGTCGAGGCTAACAACCGCACCGGTGCTCGGTGCTTTGACGACTGAATCTTCAACTTCGGATTCCAGCACGTCATCGTCCAAGTCCGCATCTGGCGAGAGATCGTCGACCACATCGAACGGCAAAGCAAAGCGCACGGAAGGGTCATAGAAGCGGGTGATCGCCGCAAAGGGGATCACAATCCGCTGTGGCACGCCGCCAAAGTGCAAGGTAATGGCAAACCAGTCGTCGCGCACTTCCAGCCCTTCATATTGGTGCTGGATCACGATCGTCATCTCATCAGGATATTTCGCAGCCAGATATTGGGCGACTTGCACGCCACGCGCACGGGTGCGGAAGCTGATGTAGAAATGATGGTCGGCAGGCAGGCCCGTCAACGCAACTTTGATTGCATCGCGCACGACGCCACGCAGGGCATCTTGGGTTAGCTTTGCATAGCCGATGAGGTCTTCCGACATC
>NZ_JBMLTR010000202.1:0-1549 GCF_049239865.1 Aquidulcibacter sp. | reverse complement strand
TCGGAAGCGAAACGATGGTTGCTCGATTGGTTACATGGGCCTTTGATGGGGCCGAAGCGCGCAGAGTTGACGTCCAAGTCCAAATAACAGACGCCGGGGCGAACCCTTATTTCTCTATTGTAGGTTTAGCGGACAAGGCCGTGGCTGAGAGTCGGGAGCGGGTACGCTCTGCTTTTGCGGCCATTGGCTTGTCGGTTCCTGCCAAGCGCGTGCTGGTAAATCTGGCCCCGGCGGACTTGCCGAAGGAGGGGTCTCATTATGATGCGCCAATTGCTGTCGCACTTTTGACAGCCATGGGTGTCTTGCCGTCCGACGCATTAGATGGCCTCGCCGTGCTGGGGGAACTGGGGTTAGATGGCGATTGGCAGCCCATTGTTGGGGCTTTACCGGCAGCTATGGCTTCCCACGGGGAGGATTTGACCTTGGTTTGCCCGTCGGCCTCTGCTGCTGAAGCCGCTTGGTCGGGCGGGCGGGTGATTGGGGTTTCCAGCCTGATGGGCTTTATCAATCATGTTCGCGGTGCGCGGCCACTGGAACTGGCCCAGCCCGGTGCCCTACTCGAAGCGCCGCCCGTTGCCGATCTGAAGGATGTACGCGGGCAGGAACAGGCCAAACGGGCGCTGGAGATCACCGCAGCTGGCGGGCATAATTTATTGTTGGTTGGCCCACCGGGGGCGGGCAAGTCCATGCTGGCGCAACGTCTCCCCGGCCTCCTGCCACCTTTAAGCGCGCGAGAACTCTTGGAAGTGTCGATGGTCCATTCCGTGGCTGGCATGCTCGAGCGCGGATCTTTAACGCGGACAAGGCCATTCAGGGCCCCGCACCACTCGGCCAGTATGGCCGCTCTGACAGGTGGTGGCATTCGGGCCAAGCCGGGTGAAGTGTCCCTAGCGCATCATGGCGTGCTGTTTCTCGATGAATTGCCGGAATTTTCCGCCCAAGCCCTCGACGCGCTGCGCCAACCCTTGGAAACGGGTGAAGTGGTGGTCGCGCGGGCCAATCGGCATGTGACCTATCCGGCGCGCTTTCAACTGATCGCCGCCATGAACCCTTGCCGCTGCGGTGCCGCTGCTGGGCGGACGTGCGGGAAGGCGCCGCGCTGTATGGTGACCTATCAGTCGCGCATTTCTGGGCCCTTCCTCGACCGGATTGATCTGCAAATCGACATCCCAGCCGTTACCGCCGCAGACCTTGCCTTGCCTGCCAGCAGTGAAGGCACGCAAGAAGCCGCCGCCCGCGTGGCAAGTGCCCGCGCCGCCCAAGCAGAGCGCTATCAGAATGACGGACTGGCGATTGCCACCAATGCGGTCGCCAGCGGGGCCGTGCTTGATCGTGTCGCAGCACCCGATGGGCCGGGACGAGATTTATTGGGAAAAGCGGCTGACGCGCTACGCCTATCGGCACGGGCCTATCATCGCACGCTAAAAGTCGCGCGCACGATTGCAGACCTTGACGGTGCTGAAGGGGTAAAGCGGATACATATTGCCGAAGCTTTGGCTTATCGGCGGGTGGAGCCTAATCCGGCGCAAGCCGTCTCAACACCCAGTTT
>NZ_JBMLTR010000201.1:0-1552 GCF_049239865.1 Aquidulcibacter sp. | reverse complement strand
TGGAGCGGGTAGACGGGATCGAACCGACATCCTCAGCTTGGAAGGCTGCTGCACTACCATTGTGCTATACCCGCATCCGATTTCCCGAACCGACGAGCCCCAGGTTGGCCATTCAAGGATTACGATTTGGGATGTCACTGGTGGTGAGGATAGGATTTGAACCTATGTACTCTCTCGAGGGCAGATTTACAGTCTGCTGCCATTAACCACTCGGCCACCTCACCAGGTGACACCCAATCGCAACCGATGCCAGCACATACCGCAACGGCGTTTCAGGAGTTCCAAACCCGCTTGCCGGACACGAGTCACTTCATGCCTCAGCCACGGCAAGCCGCTCTGGAAGGGCCGCGTTATAGCGATGGTCGCTCCAAACGCAATGGCGATTGGCTGTGATCAAGCAGATGAGTTTCACATAACTGCATGATGGGGCTATTTTGGCACACAGCCCCACCCTGTCAATCGGCAGATGCCAGACGTGTCGCTAGTCGACCTTGAAGCCACCAGAGCCCATCTTGGTCACGCGTGGGTTGCCCTCTAGTTTGGCAGCCGTGACATCGCCTGAGCCAATGATATTGATTTGCGGCTCGATCACCGTGCCACCGTGACGAATATTGCCAGAGCCTGCAATATTGGCTTCAAGCCTTGAACGGCCGCCTTGGATATAGGTATCGCCTGAACCCGCGAGGTTTACTTCGACATCGTTTTGAACTTGGCCCAATCGAACATCGCCAGAGCCCGCCAAATTGATTTCGCTGCGTCCGCCGATGGAGCCAATATTGGTATCGCCAGACCCCGCAAGATCCAGTTTCAAATTGCCCTTTACCGGCCCGGTTTGATTGTTGCCAGAGCCCGCCAAGCTGGCATTTAAGTCACCGCCCACGCTTTCGGTGCGAAAGTTGCCAGAGCCGGCAATCGTCAGTTCCAGATTGCGGGCAACTTTGCCGAGCGAGAAATCACCGCAGCCAATCATGGTGATGGTAGCGCCACCCACATCACCCGCCCGGCCACTCACCAGCGAGCGCTTGATTCGAAGACCCATAGAGCTTGGCCCCGTCACGACGATCTTCGGCAAATCCTCGGCCTTGTAGCGCACACCATCAATCTTGATCTCTTCAACGCGCTGCCCATTCTGGGTGTAGCTGCTGCAATTGGTGCGCATACTGCGTTGGATTGGGCCTTTGACACGCAAAGTTATCCCATCCCGCTCGGTTGTCGCGGATAATTTGGCTCCCGGCGTCACTTGGACGTTGAAAGCAGCCCCCGGCGAGGTCCGAATCTCCACTTGTCCTACGACGCCATCCAATTCCAACAAACGGGCTTGCCCGTCACTCTGGGCTGCGACAGGTTGAAAGCCGAGCAACAGGGCAGCGCCCAGTCCAATCCCGGCACCTAGGCCAAATCCTTGTTTCTGTGTCAGCATGATCTTCAATCTCCTGTCCGTCCTCAAAAGAGTTTCCGCAGCCCTTATAGGCGACAGCGCCGACCTTTTCCCGTTAAAAGAACGTCATGACTAAGAATTCACGTTTTCGTCCAAAAGAGGGTGGCCGCGATG
>NZ_JBMLTR010000200.1:0-44050 GCF_049239865.1 Aquidulcibacter sp. | reverse complement strand
CACGGCGGGCAGCCAGAAGGGCAGCTTCATTGACGAGGTTCATCAAGTCAGCACCGGAGAAGCCGGGGCAACCGCGCGCGATGGTCTTCGCGTCGACATCCGACGACAAAGGCACATTGCGCATGTGAACTTTCAAGACCTTCTCACGACCCGAGATGTCTGGCAGGCCGACGGTGACTTGACGGTCAAAACGGCCAGGACGCAACAAAGCTGGGTCCAATACGTCGGGGCGGTTGGTCGCGGCAATGATGATGATGCCTTCATTGGCTTCAAAACCATCCATCTCGACCAGAAGCTGGTTCAATGTCTGCTCACGCTCATCATTGCCGCCGCCAAGACCGGCACCACGATGGCGACCGACCGCGTCGATTTCGTCGATGAAGATGATGCAAGGCGCATTCTTCTTGGCTTGCTCGAACATGTCGCGTACCCGACTTGCGCCGACGCCCACAAACATTTCCACAAAGTCAGAACCTGAAATGGTGAAGAAAGGCACATTGGCTTCGCCGGCAACCGCACGTGCGGTTAGGGTTTTACCGGTACCTGGCGGGCCAACCAACAGCGCGCCTTTAGGGATTTTACCGCCCAAGCGCTGGAACTTCGATGGGTCTTTCAAGAAATCGACGACTTCTTGCAATTCCTCACGCGCTTCATCAATGCCGGCGACATCGTCAAAGGTCACTTTGTTCTTGTTTTCGGTCAAAAGCTTCGCCTTGGACTTACCAAAGCCCATCGCGCCGCCTTTGCCGCCGCCGCCAGACATCTGGCGCATCAGGAAAAACCACAGGCCCACCATGATCAGCAATGGCAACAAGTTCGCGATCAACGCGCTCAAGAAAGGCGTGCGTGGCACAGATTCCGCGCGAATTTCGACATTGGCCTTCTCTAGCCGTGACACGAAATCGGTCGCTTGAGACGGGACCATGGCGACAAAGGTTTTGTCGTCTTGTAAGCGGCCACGTGCTTGGTCGCCAATGATGGTGACTTCCTTGACCCGCCCATTGTCCACTTCGGTCAATAGGGTCGAATAGGCCATCGTCGTCATCGAGGCAGATGGGGAGGGACGGTTCATTAAGGTGAACACTGTCACCAGTGCCAAAGCCAAAAATCCCCAGATTGCAAGATCGCGCAGCTTCATCGTTATCTCTTTCTGAAATCACCACCCCTTATGGGGGATGATCGATCACCCTGCCCCATTTTTTGGGAGGGGGTGAGTCTAACATAGTCGTTCAATCCAATCATGTAAGCCCGTCATCTGCGCGAATTCGCTTTTATTGGGTTACAAATTCGTGTGGTTGACGTGAAACGGCAAAAAGTCGTGCCCATAGGCTCTGTGCTGTTGGTCTCAGGCAGGCGATTTGTCCGCGCCTAGGCGGGGCGGGCATCAGCAAAAGTGCGTCACCTTTTCGCGCGACAACAACGCCGCCAAGGGTTCTGCGTTGGGTTGGGTTTGCGAGGAGGCCGGCGCGCAAACGGCCCAGTTTGTCGGCCTCTGGCGGGTGGTCAGCTTGGGTGAGGCTATAGATCAACCAGCCTAAGGCACGTTCGGCGAACACAGGCTCTGCAGCCAAAAAAGTAGCGGCATCTAAATGCCACCCTGCCGGCGATGGGGATAGGGTAGAGCGCTTGAGAAGGTCTAATGTGGCTTGCTCTTGTGCTTTTCGTAGCGCGTCGGCTGTGGCCGCGAGGCGGATGAAACGTTCGAGATCTACCTCTTGTGCGGCCATCTCACCCACCAGTTTGCGGGTACGGATTCGGGCAAAGTCTAGATTTTGATTGCTCTCATCTTCCAGCCAACCTTGCCCTTCTCGCAATAGCCAAGCACGCAATTCGGCGCGTTTCAGCCCCAAAAGGGGTCGTCCCAGCAGGTTTGGGGCCTCAAGCGGGGCAAAGGGATTGATGGCGAGTTCTGCGATACCAGCCAAACCGTCCAAACCAGATTGCCGCGCGAGGCGCCAACAGATCGTCTCAACTTGGTCGTCCCACGTATGGCCAATAAGGATCAGTTTGGTCCCTACGCGTCTGGCGACAGATGCCAAAGCTTGATAGCGGGCTTGGCGTGCCCAAGCTTGCAGGCCGCCCTGTGCGGGTCGATCATCTAGCCGAACGACTTCGCCGGGAAGGCCAAGTGCGCGCGCCCACGCAATGGCTTGGGCGGCTTCATCGGCTGAACCTGGCCGTAAGCCGTGATCAATCGAAACGGCATGAACAGATGCACCAGAGGCCTTGGCCCATAGGCTTGCCATCCGGCACAAAGCCATGCTGTCACCACCGCCGGACACGGCGATCAGCAGAGGCGACCCAAAGTCCTGTCGCCAGCGGTCGAGCTTTGCGAAAATGTCTGGAAGTGCCTGACCGATTGGGCTAGAGGCGGGGTATTCCGCGCCCTTGCCCGCTAGGTGGTCGGGCATGGCGATCGCGCCGCTTCAGCGTCTGCCCGCGCCTTCAGCGTTGCATCCGGATTGGGCGTCCGGCGCTTGTATTCGCCAAGCGCGGAGCATCGCATCTTGGTATTGCCCAACTGACCAAAGGCCCCTGCCAAGCGCACCAAGGATTCCGAGGCGCGTCGCCCTTGCGGGGCCGCATCCAAATAGCTCAGATAGGCTTCTGCAGCTGGGCCCCAAGCAGACTGAACATAACGCGCTTCCCCCAGCAGCCAGCGGCCTTCAATGCCTTCTGGCGCGGTTGGAAAATTGGTGACGAGCATGTTCAGATTGGTCTCAGCCGTTAGATAATCCCCGCGTTGGAGCGCTAGTTGCGCCGCGTTGAATAAGGCTTCTGCCCCCGGTGGCGGGGCAGGGGCAGGCGGCGCTTCACCGACCAAGGCCTGCACCTCTTGCGGAGCGGCAGGGCTACTTTCTACGGTCGATACTTCGGCCACACGCGCAGAACTCTCACTGATCGCGGCCTTGTTCGCGCGCTCGGCCTCTAATTCTTGAACCAATTGCTTATGGACTGTCTGCTGCTTGGCAAGCTCTGCTTCCAGAACCTCAATCCGCCCCGTCAACTCGGCGGCTTGGCGCTCCACTTGTTCGAGGCGGATGATCAGGCGGGCCGAAATGGGTTCGGCAGAGATTGGCGGCACCGCAACAGGCGTTGGACCGGCCGGTTTAGCAGCAGGCACGGGCGGGTTTGCGCCGCGTGCCTGCGCCAGAGCAGGTTCTGCATGCAGCATCAAGCCTGCCCCTATGATCACCACGCTTAAGCACACCCCAGCCCATAGACGGCGCTGCGCCGTCTTGCCGGGGAAGGTTGCCAGTTGGCCTAAGATCGGAGGGGCGACTTGAGCGGTGGCCATGATTAATCCAGCAACATGGTTTGCGCGTTCCGGTTCACAGCCCAGCCTTCAGCGCTTGGCCGCTCATCAATGGGGCGCTCCTTGCCGTAAGAAACGGTCTCGATCCGGTCTGTATCAACACCCAGGCCAGCCAAGAAGTCGCGCGCGGCACTGGCCCGGCGTGCACCCAGGGCCAAATTATACTCACGCGTCCCGCGCTCATCGCAATTGCCAGCGATCAAGACGCGCTTGCCGGGATTGGCTTTGATCCAAGCTGCCTGACGGGTCAGGATAGAGCGGGCTTCATCGGTCAAATCAAAACGGTCGGTTGGGAAGAAGATGCGCTCACCGGCTTCAGCCAAAGAGGCATAAGGCGAAAGGCTTTCAGCGGAATTCGAAGTCTCAGATTGGCCCGACGTATCGGCCATAGTCGCCGGTGCCAGAGGGGCAGAGGCCACAGGCGCACTGGCAACGGGTGCGGTTGGCGCCATCGTCGACGCCGCTTCTGAATTCGACGCAGCAATTGGGGCAGTGGTTTCAGCAACAGGCGGCTTTGCAGTTTTGGTGCTGGCGCAACCAACCAAGGCCAAGCTGGAGACCAGCAACAAGGAGAGCGAACGGACTTTGAAGCTTGGGGCTTTTGGGGGCAGGCTTTGGGAAGGGGTCATAATAGGCTCCTAAGTGAAGGGGTGTTTCCAAAAGGTGGGATTGAACGCGACAAGACTAAAACGCTTAAGGCAGGGTTGCGGACCAGCCCGGGTCTGAACCCGGCGCGGACCAAGGGGATTTACGCAGATTGGTGCCAGAGACATCGACCGTCCACAAGCTTGGTGATTGACCGGGGCCTCCTTCACGCTGGAACATGATGACGCGGCCATTGGGTGACCAAGTCGGGCCTTCAACCAAATAGGCTTCTGCCAATATCTTCAAGTTCGACCCATCGGCTGCCATCACGCCAATCTGAAATTGCCCGCCCAATTGGCGCGTGAAGGCAATCAAATCGCCCTTGGGTGACCAAACGGCGGTCGAGTAACGGCCTTCGCCAAAGGTCAGGCGGCGAGCGCCCGATCCATCGGCATTCATGCCATAGATTTGTGTGCCGCCACCGCGATCTGAGGTAAAGATGATCTGGCTGCCGTCTGGCGACATATCGGGCGAGGTGTCGATAGCGGGATTGCGGGTCAGTTGCGTCAGTTTGCCCGTCCGCAAGCTTTTGATGAACACATCCACATCGCCGTCGCGGTCCGCGCTGAAAATGATGGACTGGCCGTCCGGGGTAAATCGGGGCGCAAACGCCATATTGCCTGGAATGGCCACAGCCTCTTTCCGCCCGGTCTCAATATCGACAACCCAGAGTTTGATGCCGCGGTCTGTCAAAGCTGAATAGACGATTTGTTGACCCTGTGCGTTGAAGCGCGGGTTGAGAACTTGCTCGGTGCCATCGGTCAGATAGCTGGGATTGGCACCATCCTGATCCATGACGGCAAGGCGTTTGACGCGATTGGTTCGGCTGCCGCTTTCGGCAACAAACACAACCCGGCTATCGAAATAGCCAACTTCACCGGTCAAGCGCCGATAGATGGCATCAGAAACCTTGTGCGCGATCCGGCGCCAATTCTCGTCGGTGGTCGCAAATTCCAGCCCCAACATCTGGCTTTCGCCATAGACGTCCCATAAGCGAAACTCGACCCGCAACCGGCCTGCATTCACGCCACCACGCCCAACAACCAAAGCTTCGGTCTTGGTGATCCGCCAATCGGCAAAGCGGGGCGCGACGTTTACATCCATATCGCGCTGCAAGAAGGAGTCTGGATTCTGGACTTGAAACAGGCCCGAGCGCGCAAGATTGTCGCGCACAGCGCCAGCGATAGAGCTACCGTGTGGCCCTGAGAAATCTGCAATCGCTATCGGCATCGGCCGCCGATGCCCCTCGGTCACGCTGACATTCAATTGCGCGAATGCCGGGGTCAGACAAGCCAGAGCAAGCAAAATCCCCGTCAGCGCCGCACGGATTGCGCGGGTCAGGGTCGGAAACAAGAGAAGGCGTGGTGTCATTATCGTTTTCTTGACCCTAGAAGATGAATATTTTGCGGCAAGGTAGGACAAATTTTCGTTATAGACAGCTTTACATCAAGGCCGATCAGCCTTGCGGGCGTCAAAGTCAAAATTCACTAAGCGCCATTGGGTAAAACGATCAGCAGGCAAGGAAAACGGCGCGCATTGCTGGACAGCACGCACCGCGTCCTCAATGGCAACCAAAAGCTTATCATCGGCCCCCGCTTTCGTGGACGGGCGAATTAACTTCGGATCCGACGCTAAACTTCCATCTGGCTTCAATTCGATTTGGAGACGGACGACCAACCGGGGCGATGTATCCGCTGGCCGTCGCCAACATTGGTAAATCTGTGCCCGCAGGGCGCTTTCAAGATCGCCAGCGAGGATGGTGCCGCCACCGGCACGACCCTGCTTGGCGGACTGACCTGTGGCGGCGAGCTTTGGTGCACTTCGGCCACCAGAATCTGCTTGGCTCGCTGCTCTGCTGGCGGCGGCGAAGTCAAATTGAAGATCAGGGGTCGGCTTGGCGGGTGCCTTGGTCTTAGCTGGCAGGCTGGGCGCAGGTCGGTTGGGTAAGGCCTTTTGCGGACTGGTCTTTGTGGGTGCTGGCGGTGGGGTAGCGGCTTTCTGCGCGCTCGCGGGGGCTGGCTTGGGTGGTGGTGCCTGTTGGATTGGTTGTGGTGCAGGTGCCGGAGGGGCCACGGGTGTCGGCTCTGGCGCTGGCGCGGCATCAGACACCGGGGCCTCCGCCACCGTCAACGGGCTCGTCTCTTCCCCAGTTCGCACCGTCTCTGCCGCGGTTTCCGGTCCGATCGCGCTGGGTGTGTCGGCGACAATGGCAACGGGGATGACATCTTCGGGTGTGAAGGCGGGCGGGCTCTGCCACAGTACAAGGCCCAGCGCGATAATCCCTGCATGCACCACAGCCGACACGGCGACACCCGGCCCAAACGGACTGGGCTCTTGCCACTTCAGACTGGCGATATGGGGGTCACTGGCGCGCATGCGCTCGGGGCCTATCCTATTGCTCGACCGTATCGGTCACCAATCCCAGATTGCGATAGCCAGCAGAATTCACCCGCGCCATGACTTGCATCACAATACCATACGGGGCTTTTTCCGCAGCGCGAATAAAGATTCTGCGATCATAGCCTTCGCCAGCCAAAGCCGTCAGGCGTGGCAGCAATTGATCATAAGCCACCACTTCATTCTGCAAATAGACTTGGCCATTAGCGAGAATGGTCACCGTCAGCGGTTCTTGTTCGCTGGGCAGGCTCTTGGCCTCCGTCTTAGGCAGATCTACCGGCACGCCTACGGTCAATAAGGGGGCCGCGACCATGAAGATGATCAACAGCACCAGCATCACGTCGACAAAGGGCGTGACGTTGATCTCGCCCATCAGACGGCGGCTACGTCGGCCGCGTTTACCGGCTCCGCGCCGAGATCCAATCCCGATCGCCATATTAGTTCGGGTCCTGCAAGCGGCGGGAAACCCGTGCGATCACATCGTCACTCAACGCGTCCAAGCGGGTGGCAAACCGGTCTAGGCTCCCTGCGAGCCAATTGTAGAAAATGACAGCTGGGATAGCCGCCAACAGACCCAGTGCCGTGGCAAACAGGGCCTCTGCAATACCTGGAGCCACAACTGCCAAATTCGTATCGCGCGATTGGGCAATGCCCCGGAAGGCATTCATGATCCCCCAGACTGTGCCGAACAGTCCGACGAAGGGCGCGGACGATCCGATGGTCGCCAGAACGGCTAGACCACGCTCAGCGCGCGCCATTTCTCGTGCAGTCGCGGCCTGCATCACCCGTTCCATCCGCTCAATCGCGCGGCCAAGGCCAACTTCTGTTTGATTGGGAATGCGGCGGGCGAGGCGGGCTTCGGCCATACCCACGGCGACAACCCGTGCCATCGCGTCACCTGGCTTAGCGCTTTCTTCGATGGCATCGATGCCACGACCCTCAGCCAAAGCGGCCTCCACAATGCGGGCGCCGGCTTCCAGCTTGCGGATCTGCAGCCATTTGTCGATCGCAACAGCCCAAGACCAGACCGAGGCCAAGGCCAATCCGATCATCACCGCCTTAACGATCCAATCGGCTTTGAGGAACAAATCGAGGAAGGAAAAGCTTGTTACTGTGGCTACCGCGTCCATGCACGCCTCACTAATGGGTTCAATGGTCAGCTCTGTTCGCGCGAACAGAAATTAGGAACGAAACTGTTAGAATCGACACCTAGTTAAGGAATACGGCCTCAGTGCGGCGATAAAGTTAATATCTGATGAGAAAGCGGCAAAAAGCGGTCGCTTGCGGTCAGAGGGCACAGCTGCCACGCTCAACATCGGTTT
This sequence comes from Aquidulcibacter sp., assembly GCF_049239865.1. NCBI lineage: Bacteria > Pseudomonadati > Pseudomonadota > Alphaproteobacteria > Caulobacterales > Caulobacteraceae > Aquidulcibacter > Aquidulcibacter sp. Next base: position 36,370 of record NZ_JBMLTR010000200.1, on the reverse strand, counting down.
GGCAGTTTGAAACCGCCCTTTGTCTTGACTTTATCTTCACAAACCCGTATCCGCGCCCCTCTTCTGGCTGGTCCAATCCTGTCCCGGCCCACGATGGTGTGGGCTGAGGGTTCTGGACAAGGCAGAAATCACGAATTCGCCGATGAACACTCTTATTCGAGGGTGACAAGGCTTTAGCAAGAGAGAAATCGCCATGTCGCGCCGTTGCGAATTGACTGGAACTGGACCTATGGTTGGCCACATCGTCAGCCACTCCAACATTAAGACCAAGCGTCGCTATTTGCCAAACCTGCAAGACGTCACCTTGGCGTCGGATGCTTTGGGCCGCGCTTTCAAGCTGCGCATCACCATGGCAGCTCTGCGCTCGGTCGATCATAACGGTGGCCTCGATGGCTTCATCGTGAAGATCGATGAGACCAAGATGTCGGATCGTGCGCGCAAGATTCGCCGCGACATCAAAGCAAAGCTGGCTGAAACCGCTGCTGCCTAAATTTGGTGTTGGGCCTTGGGTGTCCACCGCCCAAGCCTCACAGCCTTCAAAGCGCGACCTTTCGGGGTCGCGTTTTTCGTTTGAGCCACGCATGGGTGCGGCCACTAGCGCCGCGCTTGTGTGTCCATCCCTCGACCGACCCTCCCATGTCATGCTAACCGCCGCGGTCTCATGCGCCTGACCCAAGATCGCCTTTTTCGTGTTCTCGACCGCTTTGACGAGATTGATGCCCGTTTGTCTGTTTGTTCAGACGGGGGTGAGATCATGCGCCTGTCGAAAGAGCGTTCCAGCCTCGCCCCGGTTGCCGATGCGATCCGTTCGCTGGAAAAAGCGCGCGCCGAACGCGTTGAGCTTGAGCAAATGATCCTCGATCTGCCCAATAACGACGAAATGGCGCAGATGGCCCAGGCCGAGCTGGAGATCCTGCGCGAGTCTATTCCGACGATGGAGCAGGGTCTGCAAATCCTGCTCTTGCCCAAGGATGCCGATGACGAGGCTGACGTCATCTTGGAAGTGCGCGCTGGAACCGGTGGCGATGAAGCGGCCCTGTTCGCAGGTGACTTATTTCGCATGTATCAGCGCTATGCCGCCACGCGTGGCTGGCGGGTGGAAGTTGAAAGCGTCTCAGACGGCGAAATGGGCGGCTATAAGGAAATCATCGCCTCGGTTTCGGGCGAAGGGGCCTTTGGTCGCATGAAGTTTGAAAGCGGCGTGCACCGCGTCCAGCGTGTCCCTGTCACCGAAGCGGGTGGTCGTATCCACACGTCGGCTGCAACCGTCGCAGTGCTGCCCGCCCGCGAAGATGTGGAAATTGAAATCCACGAAAAAGACATTCGCATCGACACCTATCGCTCGTCCGGGGCTGGTGGTCAGCACGTCAACAAGACCGATTCCGCCGTGCGTCTCACCCACATCCCCAGCGGGATCGTGGTAACCTCGTCGGAAAAATCCCAACACCAAAACCGCGCCAATGCGATGCGAACCTTGAAGGCGCGCCTCTATGAGCAACAGCGCGCCGCTCTCGCGGCAGAGCGCTCTGCCAGCCGTCAAAGCCAAGTCGGCTCAGGCGATCGGTCTGAGCGCATCCGCACCTATAATTTCCCGCAAGGCCGCGTGACGGATCACCGCATCAATTTGACGCTCTATAAGCTCGATACGCTTTTAGAAGGCAGCGGCCTAGAAGAAATGGTCGAGGCTTTGATCGCCGATGATACCGCCCGTCGTTTGGCGGAAGCCGACGACTAACTTCCCGAATATTTAATCGAACATCCATAGGCCGCAGTGGCGCGGATGGCCGGGGCTTGTTTGCTTTTGACTGCCGTAATCGCCTCGCGCACATAATTGCGGGGCACAGCGCCTGCGGGCAGGACGGCGCGGGGTTGGTCGTCAATTGCACCGGCATAGGCGATATGGCCCGTCTCATCGATCACAAACATATGCGGGGTAGTGCGTGCGCCAAAGGCCCGTCCGACCACGCCTGTTGGGTCCAGCACTTTGGCGGTGGGTTTGGCGCCTTTTTCGGCGGTGAAATAGTCGGCACCGCGAGCGTCCTGATAGCCTTGCTTGCCGGGGGCTGAGGAGAAAATCGTCAACCACACGACACCATCTTTAAGCGCTGCAGCCTGCACCGCCTGCATGGCACCACTGCCATAATGGCGGGCGACATAGGGGCATTCAAAATTGGTCCATTCCAGCACGACAATTTTGCCGCGATAGGCGCTTAAATTAAACTTACGCCCATTGGTATCCTGCATAGAAATGCTAGGGGCCATGGCACCGGGTACTGGCGGCACGCCCTTGGTCTTGGGGTGAGAATTGGGCTCGGTTGGAGAATAGATGCCGCCCGCGCGACTATCGAGCCAAGTGAAGCTCGCCAGAGCCAATGCGGCTGTCAGCCAAACAAATCTCATCGGCTCTCCTCCTAGTTCAGGGCAGTTTTGACGACCTCAGCGCTCAATAATTGCGGCAGGATCTGGGGTTCGGCCACGCCCGGCTTATAGACCAGATAGAGGGGTACACCCACGCGCCCGTGGCTTGCCAGCGCTTTGGCGATCACATCATCGCGACTGGTCCAGTCCGCCACCAGATAGACCGCTTTGTCGCCATTTAAGGCCGAGCGCACCGCAGGGTCCGCAAAGACGGTGACTTCATTGACCTTGCAGGTCACACACCAGTCGGCAGTGAAATTGACAAAGACGGTCTTGCCCTCTTGTTGCAGCGCTTCGACGCGGGCGGGCGTCCAAGGCTCACCACCAAAGCTGGAGGAGGCGGCTTCTGTGGCTTTTGCCGGGGCTTGGGTGACATAGGTTCCCGCCCCAACCAAGCCCGCAGTCAAGACTATTAAGGCGACGGAGCGCCCTTTATGGCCCGGCCAAGTCCGCCAAATCCAAACGGCAAAGCCTGCAGCCAAGACGCCACCGAGAGCTGCCAAAACGCCCGCTTGACCGACTTGCGCGCTGCTGACCCAGATCAACCAAATGGCCGTTGCAAACATGGGGAAGGACAAAGCTTCCCGTAGTCGGCTCATCCAAGGTCCAGGTCTTGGCAAAGCGCGCATCAGGCCGGGCATAAAGGTCAGCGCGACAAAAGGTGCCGCAAAGCCTAAGCCCAAGGCTGCAAACACACTCAAGGCCCCAATCGGGGGCTGGGTTGCGGCAAAGCCCAAGGCCACGCCCATGAAGGGGGCGGTGCAGGGGGCCGCGACCACCACGGCCAAGACGCCGGTAAAGAACGAGCCTGCATGTCCACCTTTGCTGGCAAGGCCAGCGCCGGCACCTTGCAGAGAGGTGCCGATCTCATAAAAGCCCAACAGATTGAAGCCGATCAGAACCATCAAAACCGAAAGGCCAACGATGATGGCGGGTGACTGCAACTGAAAGCCCCACCCAACGGCCATGCCAGCGGCCTGTAGCCCAATCAGCAGCCCTGCAAGCCCCAGAAAACAGGCCAAGACTCCAAACCCGTACCACAGGCCGTGGGTGCGCGCTTCGGCTTTATCCCCGTGCGAGGCTTCCAATAGGCCCAAGGCCTTCATGGATAGGATCGGGAAGACGCATGGCATGAGGTTCAAAATCAGGCCACCTAAGAAGGCGAACAACAGCGCTTGCATCAGGCCAACATCGGTCCCGCCGGCTGGCTTTGATCCCGCAACGGCCGCCATGGGGGCGGCTGCGATCAGTTCCGCACTGAGGCTATAGGCTTTGGCATCCTTGCCATCGCCAATCACCAAAACACCCCCAAACGGGCCGACAAAGGGGTCTGGCAAGGATTTGGACTTCACAAGGTTCAAGCCAAAGCCATCCTTGCCACGCACGAATTCTTGTGGCGCGGCAAAATCAACCAGCGCACCGAGTTTCAGTTCATGGGGAAAGAAATAGGCTTTGCCGTTTGCGGGTACGCCCGTGACCACCAATTGCAGGCCACCAGCGCCCAGATCGGTCAAATGGGCTTTGCCCGGCAAGGGCTTGGGCAGAGACGCGAGCGCGGCTTGGATGGCCGAGGCATCGCCACTGTCGCGCTTTGTGGCTTCAACGGGCAGAGTGATCGCTACGCTGCCCTCGCCAGGAATGCAGACATCGGCGCATTCAAGCCAGGTGGCATCGATTTTGAGCGAGATGCTGGTGCCGGGCTTGGCGGAGGCCGGAACCTGCACTTCCACCGGCAGAACAACGGATTTTGAGAAGCCGTAATTGACCAATGGGCCAAAGGGGATGGCGGTGGGGGCGGGCCATTTGATCTCGCCTGCTTTGACGCCGTCGGGCAAAGTCCAGTTCAAATAAGTTGGCTCGCCAGAATCGCCGGGATTGCGCCAATAGGTATGCCAGTCCGGCGCAATCTTTTGCCGGATGGCAACGTGGAAGACGTCACCGGCTTGAACGGCTGCCCGCTCGCTGATCAGCGTGATCTCGACATTTTGCGAGCTGGCGCTGATGCCAATTGGCGTTGAGATCCCAGCGGGGACTTGCGCCTGCGCGAAGCCAACCCACGAGAACAAGAGCCAGAGAGCCAAGAGCGCGCGTTTCATGCATAAAGTCCTTTTCCACCGTTACTTAGCGTCCTTCGGGGTGCTGGCCAATGGTGCGGGTCTGGGTCGCGCAGAAAAACACTGTGATGACGGAAACTAGGGCTGGAAAAACCAAGCGAAATAAACCACCGTTGGACCTTCGGGTCTGAACCCCTTTAGGGGGCCGAAAACGGAAAGGACTTCTGCGTGAGCATTTTGCCGAGACAACCGGGTTGGTGGTTTGAGGATATCATCGTCGGGCGAACCTATGATTTCGGCGCGGCCTTGGTAAGCGCAGAGGATATTAGCTTATTTCACGAGCGTTTTGCGCCGAATTTGCCTTTGAAGACCAGCGAAAAGGGTCGCGAAGGGGCCGGGCCGCGCGCCGCAGAAAGCCATGTCTATGCCCTCTGGCGGCGGATGCTGTGGGAAGAGACTCGTGAATGGCCCGTGTTACAGCGCTTGGGCCAAGATGCGCTGCGCTATTATAAGGCGGTCTATGCCGGCGAAGAATTATCCGTTCGCCTGACCTTTTTGGCGACAGAAGACCGCAATGACCGCGAAGGCGTGCTGACGGCCAGCCATGAAGTGCAAGATCAGGACGGCCTATTGGTCATGAGCGTTATGACCCGCACCCTGATGGCAAAGCGGCCACCTAAAGCGGACTGATCACTCCGTCCCGGTCACTTTGTCCCAAAAGCCCTTGGCTTTATCAAAAAAGCCTGTGTGTTCTGGGTGGCTCTTTTCGCCGCACTCGCCAGCAAACTCGCGCAAGAGTTCTTTTTGACGCGCCGATAGGCTGCGTGGGGTTTCGACGAAGAGTTCGACATGCATGTCACCACGCAGGGCCGACTTCAACGTCGTCATGCCATGATGGCGTAAGCGGATGCGACGGCCGGTTTGGCTGCCTTCTGGGATATCAAGCTCAGCCTTGCCGCCATCAATCGTCGGTACTTCGATCTTGCCGCCCAAGGCCGCCGTCGTCATGGTGACCGGGATGCGGCAATAGAGCGTGGGGCCATCGCGCTCAAACAACTCATGCTTTTTGACGGATAGGAAGACATAGAGGTCGCCCCTTGGGCCGCCGCGTGCACCCAATTCGCCTTCACCCGTTAAGCGCACCCGCGTGCCATCTTCAACACCAGCAGGGATCGCGACCGACAAGGTGCGCTCGACTTGCTTGGTGCCATGGCCATGGCAGGACTTACAGGGCTTTTTGATGATGGTGCCGCGCCCATGACAGGTGGGGCAGGTCCGTTGCATCATGAAGAAGCCTTGTTGAGCGCGCACTTGGCCCGTGCCGCTACAGGTCGGGCAGACCTCTGGGCGCGTGCCAGGTTCTGCGCCAGAGCCGTCGCACACATCGCAGACTTGATTGGTAGGGATGTTAAGCTCAGCATCCTTGCCGCGGAAAGATTCTTCAAGCGTGATTTCAAAATCATAGCGCAAGTCAGCGCCACGCGCCGGGCCCGCGCGTTGTTGCGTGCGCCGACCGCCAAACACTTCACCAAAAATGTCGCCAAAGACGGATTCGAAAATGTCGCCAGCATCGCCTTGGAAGCCGCCACCGCCACCGCCGCCCATACCGCCATTGAGGCCGGCCTTACCATACCGATCATAGACCGCCCGCTTTTGTGGGTCCGACAGCGCCGCGTAGGCCTCATTAATGTCTTTGAATTTTGCCTCAGCCTCGGCATTGCCGGGGTTTTTGTCGGGGTGCCATTGCATGGCCTTCTTGCGGTAGGCGCTTTTCAGCACTGCCTCGTCCGCATCACGGGCCACGCCCAGAAGATCATAATAATCGTCGCTCATAAGATCCCCGAAATAGAGCTGGATTGTTGACTAGAGGTCGCTTTGTGTGCGCTCTGCGTGTGGACCACGGGCATCAGCGAACACGTTAGGCTTGGTGGGAAAGCGGGAGAGGCAGTGCGTCCGTCAACCAAGGCCCGAAGCGAACCCCCTTGAGAACGAGCCTTCAGGGCCCATCCGCAAGGGGGTTGTTTCGATTACTTCTTGTCGTCGGTGACGTCTTCGAAGTCTGCGTCGACAACGCCGTCGTCGCCTGCATCTTTTTTGGCATCGGCTTCCGCCGCACCGGCTTGCTGCTCAGCATACATGGCTTCACCAATTTTCATGGCGGCCTGCATCAAAGCTTGGGTCTTGGCTTGGATGTCTTCGACATCTTCACCCAAAGCCGCTTCTTTGGTCGCAGCAACAGCTGCTTCAATCGCTTCGCGATCAGCGACTTCCAGCTTGGTGCCGAATTCGCTCAATTGCTTTTCAACCATATGGACCGAGCTTTCAGCGCCATTCTTGGCTTCCACCAAGTCGCGCTTCTTCTTGTCGGCGTCGGCATTGGCTTCAGCGTCCTTGATCATTTGATCAATATCGGCATCGGACAGACCACCATTGGCCTGAATGCGGATCGATTGCTCTTTGTTGGTCGCCTTGTCCTTGGCCGAGACCGACACGATGCCGTTGGCGTCGATATCGAAGGTCACTTCGATTTGCGGCACGCCGCTTGGTGCAGGTGGGATGCCGACGAGATCGAACTGGCCGAGCGACTTATTATCTGCTGCCATGTCGCGTTCGCCTTGGAACACGCGGATGGTCACAGCCGACTGGTTGTCGTCAGCGGTGGAGAAGACTTGGCTCTTCTTGGTTGGGATGGTGGTGTTGCGCTCGATCAAGCGGGTGAAGATGCCACCCTTTGTTTCGATGCCCAAGGACAATGGCGTCACGTCCAGCAACAACACGTCCTTGACGTCGCCTTGCAACACACCAGCTTGGATTGCCGCACCCAAAGCCACCACTTCATCCGGGTTCACACCCTTGTGTGGCTCTTTGCCGAAGAATTGCTTCACGGCCTCTTGCACCTTTGGCATGCGGGTCATGCCACCTACAAGCACGACTTCATCAATGTCTGCCGCCGTCAGGCCAGCGTCTTTCAACGCGGCTTTGCACGGATCAATCGTGCGCGAAACCAGATCATCGACCAAAGCTTCCAGCTTCGAGCGGGTCAGCTTCAGGTTCAAGTGAAGTGGGCCGGTTGCGTCCATGGTGATGAACGGCAGGTTCACTTCATATTGAGCGGTGGTCGACAGCTCTTTCTTTGCCTTTTCGGCTTCTTCCTTCAGACGTTGCAGCGCCAATTTGTCATTGCGCAGGTCGACGCCTTTTTCCTTTTTGAATTCGTCAGCCAGATAGTCGACGATGCGCATGTCGAAATCTTCCCCGCCGAGGAAGGTGTCGCCATTGGTCGAGCGCACTTCAAACACGCCGTCGCCGATTTCCAGCACGGACACGTCGAACGTACCACCGCCCAAGTCGTAAACGGCGATGGTGCGGTTGCCGCCCTTATCCATCCCGTAAGCCAAAGCCGCAGCGGTTGGCTCGTTGATGATGCGCAGCACTTCAAGGCCAGCAATCTTGCCCGCATCCTTGGTGGCTTGGCGCTGGGCGTCGTTGAAATAAGCAGGCACGGTGATGACGGCTTGGGTCACGGTCTCGCCCAAATAGGCTTCTGCCGTTTCCTTCATCTTGGTTAGGATCATGGCCGAGATTTCAGAAGGGCTGTAATCCTTGTCGCGGCCGGTGACATAAGCGTCGCCGCTGGGGCCTTTGGTGATTTTATAAGGAACCAGATTGATATCCTTCTTGACCATCGGATCGTCAAACGTGCGGCCGACAAGGCGCTTGATGGCGAAGAAGGTTTGTTCTGGGTTGGTGACGGCTTGACGGCGAGCAGGTTGGCCGATCAGGCGCTCCCCATCAGCAGCAAAGGCGACGACCGACGGCGTGGTGCGCGCACCTTCAGAGTTTTCAATCACTTTGGCCGATTTGCCGTCCATGATGGCTACGCAGGAATTGGTGGTCCCGAGGTCGATACCGATGACTTTGCTCATGTTCTTCAAGTCCCTTAAAAGCGGACACCGATCTTTTTGTCCCCCATGCGGAAGCCCAAAAGAACGGCTATGTTGTTTTGCCAGTAAAATGCCCGTGAAGGGCGCTGAGGCTCATATGGTGTCGCTCTGTTGGACCGCAAGGCTAGAAGGTGAAATGCGTGCGCAACCAATTGCATTCGGGTTTTGACTTCTATCCCGCCTATCTGGATCGGGCGGCCCAAGAAGCGCTATTGGCGACCTTGGCACCCTTGATTGAGGCTGCGCCTTTCTATCGTCCAAGCATGCCGAAAACAGGAAAGCCCTTCAGTGTTGAGATGACTAACTTAGGTCCGCTCGGTTGGGTGTCGGACCGCGATGGCGGCTATCGCTATCAAGCCACTCATCCCGTCACGGGCCAAGCCTGGCCAGCTATTCCGCAGGTTCTTCTCGATTTGTGGCAGGCGGTAGCCAATTACCCACTTCTGCCGCAAGCCTGCCTCGTCAATCTCTATCGCGACGGGGCCAAAATGGGCTTGCATGTGGATGGGGATGAGCGGGATCGTGCCGCCCCTGTCGTGTCCATCTCTTTAGGCGACAGTGCAATCTTTCGTCTCGGCGGGCCAGCACGTGGTGGGCCGACATCGTCCTTAAAGTTGACTTCAGGCGATGTGGTTGTTTTGGGTGGAGCGTCGCGGCACTTCTATCACGGCATTGACCGTGTGCTGTCGGGTTCTTCGACTTTGGTGCCGGGCGGTGGACGGATCAATTTGACGATGCACGTGGTGGGTTAGGGGTCTAGAGGCTCATCCCCACCTCGCTCTGCCGCGAGATACTCGCGCGAACGCATTTCGTAGAGGCGCGAAGCGGTGCGCTCAAATTCAAAGGCTTGGTCGCCTGTGCCATAGAGGCGATCGGGTTCGGCCTCGGCACTCATGATCAGCTTGGTTTTATTCTCATAGAGCGCATCGATCAGGGTGCGGAAGCGGGCGGCTTCGTTGCGCTTTTCAGGCCCCATGATCGGCACGCCGTCCAGCATCAGCGTCTCAAACCGTTTGGCGAGTGCCAAATAATCGCTGGCCCCGAGGGCTGCCACGCACAAATCCTCAAAACTCATCCGAGCGCACCCGGCAGCGGCGCGGGCAATTTTTAGCTCTCGGCCCGAGACCACCAGCGAGGTCGGGCGGGGTTGGGCTCCTTGGGTGAGGGCCGCCCACGCTTGATCCATGGCGGCAAAGGCGCGGCCATCGAGTGGACTATGATAGACGGGCTGGCTTTCGAGGCGCGCCAAGCGATAGTCACGCTGGCCGTCCAAGGCGTGCAACTCCAGTTTTTCTTCCAACATGGCGATGAAGGGCAAGAAGAGTTGCCGGTTGATGCCATTTTTGTAGAGGTCGCGCGGGTGGCGGTTCGACGTGGCGACTACCACGACTTGGCGCATCCACAATTGTTCAAACAAGCGGCCAAGAATCATGGCGTCGGCAATGTCAGTCACTTGAAATTCGTCAAAGCACAATAGCCAAGCCTCATTGGCGATGGCCTTGGCGACTGGCGGGATGGGATCGTCGCCGGCACCTTTGACGAAATGGGCTTGTTGTTTGCGCTCTGCCGCGCTCATCGCGCGCCAGGCATTCACCCCCGCATGAACCTCGGCCATGAACTCATGAAAGTGCACCCGCCGTTTCTTCTCAACGGGTGCGACCTCAAAGAAGAGGTCCATCAGCATACTTTTGCCGCGCCCCACGCCACCATAGAGATAAATGCCTTCAGGCGCAGGTTCAGGCCTGCCAAACAGGAACCGCGCTTTACCGGGCCGCCAGTCCGTCAGGCGGTTTTGCAAGACGCCCAACAGTTCGACGGCCGCCGCTTGCGCGGGGTCGAACTTGATTAGGCCTTGCTCGGCCTTTTGGCGGTAGAGGGTGGTGATCATGGGGACGGTGGAACTCGTTTACCTCCCCTCGCCCCCTTGGGGGAGAGGGGACGGGGGTGAGGGGGGTGATTTAGCAGCCATATGCTCGCAGCATGAGTGTGGGCCGCATAGACCCCCTCACCCCAACCCCTCTCCCCCAAGAGGGGCGAGGGGCTTTGTCTGCGCGCGCCGTCCCCCACCCTCATTTCATCGTCGGGATGACAAACTCAGCCGCGCCCGCGCCTTCTGGCCAGCGGGCGGTGACGGTTTTGACCTTGGTGAAGAAGCGCACGCCTTCGCTACCATGCTGATTGGCGTCGCCAAAGGCCGACCGCTTCCAGCCGCCAAAGCTGTGATAGGCCAAGGGCACGGGGATCGGCACATTGATGCCCACCATGCCCACTTCAACGCGACTGGCGAATTCGCGCGCGGCGCGGCCATTGCGGGTATAGATGGCGGTGCCATTGCCATATTGGTGCGCGTTGGGCAGGGCAATTGCGCTTTCAAAATCTTCGGCGCGCGCGATCTGCAAGACAGGCCCGAAGATTTCGGTCTTATAGCTATCCATATGTGGCTTGACCTGATCGATCAGCGAGCCACCGAGGTAGAAGCCGCTCTCATAGCCTTGGAACGAGACTTTCCGACCATCGACGACCAGCTTTGCACCTTCCTCCACCGACTTATCGATCCAGCGGATGACATTTTGGCGGTGTTCGTGGCTGATCAGCGGGCCATAGTCGACCTCGGGATCGAGGCTTGGGCCAACTTTTAGCGCTTCAACGCGGGGCTTTAGGCGTTCAATCAAGGCGTCTGCCACTTTGTCGGTCACGGGCACCGCGACGGAGATCGCCATGCAGCGCTCTCCCGCACTGCCATAGCCTGCGCCAATAAGATCGTTCGTGACTTGGTCGAGGTCAGCGTCGGGCATGATGATGGCATGGTTCTTCGCCCCGCCCATCGCTTGAACGCGCTTTCCATAGGTCGCGCCCTTGGCATAAATATATTCGGCCACCGCCGACGAGCCGACAAAGCTGACGGCCTTCACATCGGGGTGCTCAAGGATCGCATCCACCACCGCTTTGTCGCCATTGACGACTTGGAAAATGCCATCTGGCAGACCCGCTTCTTGGAGAAGCTCGCCCAAGCGCATCGGCACCGAAGGGTCCTTTTCGCTGGGCTTACAGATAAAGGCATTGCCGCAGGCAATAGCCACACCAAACATCCACATCGGGATCATGGCGGGGAAGTTGAAGGGGGTGATACCTGCCACCACGCCCAAGGGCTGGCGCATGGAATACATGTCAATGCCGGGACCTGCACCTTCGGTAAATTCGCCCTTCAGCAAATGCGGGATGCCACAGGCAAATTCGATCACTTCAAGGCCGCGTTGAATGTCGCCTTTGGCGTCTGGGATCGTCTTGCCATGTTCGGAGGATAATAGGCGCGCCAAATCCTCCATGTCGCGTTCCAAGAGGGCCTTAAACGCAAACATGACACGCGCCCGCTTTTGCGGATTGGTGGCGGCCCAAGCAGGCTGGGCCTTTTTAGCGCCTGCCACCGCTTCAGCCAGAAACTCCGCCGATGCCAGTTCGACGAGCGCCTGAACCTTGCCAGTTGAAGGGTCATACACATTGTGGAAGCGACCCGTATTTGCCGCTTTTGATTGCCCGTCGATGAAATGATGGATTTCGCGCATGGTACTGCCCCTTGTCTTGCGATAGCCTTAGCCTGTGATGCGGCAGAGATAAACCGCACCACTTCAGCGCAGGTCAGGCGGCAAGGCGGCGCTGCCGCGCAATGGTTAACAAATCAAGGATCACGAAGCTTTGATTTGGGCAGCGGGGGAGTTGACTGGCGTTGTCTTTCGTCTAAATTTTCCTTAACTTAAAGTCACCAACAACAATTTATGGTGTTCAGGTTGATTTGAGAAGCGGGGGCAAGACGATGAAAATTTCCAGAAAAACTTTAACCAATACAGTGGCAGGCTTGGCCTTGGGGCTGGGTGTAACAGCTGGCGCGCCTGCACTGGCTTTGGTGACTCCGTCCACAACGCCGCCTGCTTCGGTGGTCGATACCAGCAATTCACGGCCCTATTGGGTTGGATTGGGTATTCGCAATGAGGCTGGGAACGGCGGCGGCACCTGTACGGGTCTGCTCATCAATCCTCGGACCGTGCTCTTTGCTGCCCATTGCGTCGATACCTTGGCCCCTGGTGCTTATGACGGCAATTCGCGCGGAAATCGCGCCCAAGTCGGCTACACGACCGACGGGACGTTTGGGACTACCAATCTTCGCAACTGGCTGTTCGGACAAGACTTCAACGTTCCGAGAGGCGACGGTCGCACGATGGTTAACTCAACCATGGTTTGGTATGATCCGCGCTCCCGCTTTGGCTCGGAAGCAGATCCCAACTCCGGCGCATTCTTGCCTGCCGACATTGCATTGGCCGGCTTTGACACGCCGACAGAATTATTGGGCCGCGATGCACAAAATGGCATCGGGCTTCTGTTCTCTCAAGTCAACGGCATCGTCCCTGTTACGATTGGTGGCTATGGAACTTCCGGCAACGGCTTAACAGGTGCGCGCACCTCCGGCGCGCTGGAGGAGAACTTCTTCCGTCGTCTGGGGCAAAATGTCGTCGACTTTTTGGGTGACGAACGCCAGTTGACGGTTGGCGTGTATGGCCAAGCCATCGGTGACTTATTGGAGCCAAATGGCCTGCGCTATCAAGATTTGTATTGGCTGGATTTTGACAATCCAAACTTCGCAACAGAACCCTTCTCGTCCAGCGTGACGCGCACGGCTTCCAATACGCTCGATTACAACACCTTGGGCGGCCGCGCGGTCGCGGGTGAAGCGATCACAGGGTCTGGAGATTCTGGCTCTCCTTTGATGACTTCGGCCTTTGGACGCGATGTTTCGCTTGGTGTTTTGAGTCAGGGCACGCGTTTGTTCTTTGATGCCGTGGGCAATCCAAACGACAATCTCGTCTTTGGACAGGCGTTTTCTAACTATGGTTCGCTGGCGGGCTATAATCCGCTCTTCCTGTATTGGGATCAGATTCTCATCAACAACCCCTACAAATACGTAACGACCCGGGCTGGGGACGGCGAATGGACAGATAGCACGCGCTGGACCCAAGAGCTGGACCCACTCTACTTCACCTTGGGTGCGGGCAACACTTTGGTGAATGCGGTTCCGACCAGTGCCGCTTTGGGATACAGCAATGCGGCTCCAGACTTTGGAACCGTCAATCGTAACCCGACACCACCCGCACTGTGCGCCTATCTCGGCAACTGCCCCGCAACGGGTGGCAATACGGGTCCGGCGGTTTCTGCCGAAATGGTTGCTCAAGCGTTTTCCGGAAGCCGTCTCACAATCGACGGTGATGAGGTCGGCTCTGACCAAGGTTCTGCCTATTATGGCGAGCTTGCTGGCGCAGCGGCCGGGGTCTCCGCAACCAATTCGTCGGTAAAGGCGACACAGGAACTGGCTGGCAATCGTTTGACCGTCAACACAACGTCCGACGATCTTGATCAGGGTGCCAGCTATTATGGTTTGATGAGTGGTACTGCTGGCGCGACATCAACCGCTTCCGGTTCTGTCGCTTTGGGCCAGGTAAGTGCAACGCAAGTCGCCAACAATCCGGCTCCAATCAACGGTCAAGACGCCAATGAAGCCCAAACCACACGGGCCTGGACGGCTGGCCGTCTCGCGCTCAACTCTGGCGCACTAACCGGTGTTGGCTCTAGCGGCTTTACCCCGAACAATACTGATGGCGTGGCGGGTGTGCAGAATTCGACGCGCTATTTTGAAGTGAATTTGCGCGCGGCTGGTACAACTTCCATGACGGGGGTTACCGCCACGATCGACCGCCTGAATGTGCGCGGCGCCCAGTCGGGCCTCAATATCAAAGTCGGCAGCCGCCTCAACACGACGATCTCGTCCTTTGTTGACGCCGGTGTGCTCAACGTCGATGGCATCTTCGCGCCGCGCCAGCTCAATGTTCTGGGCGGTACGGTGTCCGGCTCTGGTTCCATCTTGACCCAATCTGGCGTCTTGGTCGCTGGCGGCGTCTTGACCCCGGGCGCGGTGGGTGGCGTTGGTACCTTGTCCATCAGCGGTGGTGCGGGCTTTGGTAGCACCGGCATGTTCGGCGTTGACATTGCCAACTCGATCACGGCCGACCGCTTGAATGTCACCGGCAATTTGGTGCTCGGCGGTGGCTTTGCCGCTAACTTCCTGAATGGCTATGTGCCTGACTTTGGCTCCAGTTGGACGGTGGCATCCGCAACCGGCACGACAAGCGGTGCATTCGCCATGATTGCGTCGAACCTGCCAGGCGTGCTGCGCGCCACACCTCGAGTGGCAGGCAAGGATGTCTTCGTCGATATCACAGCTGTGCCATATGCATCCTTTGCGGCATGTGCCAGCGTGCAATGCTCGGGCTTTGCCAGCCTTCTCGATAGCAACCGCGCCAGCAATTACAGCTCTTTGGCGTCGGTCTACCGCTATTCGGACCGCCTGAATCCCGTGGAAGCTGCCAACTTCCTGCAGGCTTTGACGCCTTGGGATAATGGGCTCGCGGCACAATCTATGTTGCGGACGTCTGAATCCATGAGCGCGATGGTCATGGGTCGCGTTGCTCAAGTTCGCCAAACGGGCGCGCAAGGGGCCAATTGGGGTGGTATCCAGACCGCTGCTTTGGGCGGTGGCTTGGGCGTCATGACGGATGCAGGCGAAATTATGCCGGCCACGAACGTTTCGAGCACCATGAAGCCGGGCTGGAGCGCCTTTGGCGAAGTCCGCGGTTTGCGGGCAAGTGCAGAGGCCCAAAAAGGCTTTGTTGGCGCGCGCACGGAAACGGTAACGGGTCTTGTCGGCGTTGATTACACCCAGAAAAACTATGTCTTGGGTGCTGCGCTTCATTTGGCCAATGGCACCAGCAAACTGTCGAGCCGGACCGCAAAGACCAAGTCTGATGCAGCCGCACTCTCGGTCTATGGTAGCGTTTCCGGCCCAGTCTTGGCCTTGGATGGGTATCTGTCACGTGGTGCCGGCAATTTGGACATGACTCGCTTTGCGGGTCCGTTGGCGGCCTCGGCCTCCACTGACAGCACGCTGACCAGCTTCGGTGCAGCCCTCAGCGCCAACAATAAGACAAGCTGGGGCTCGTATGTGCCCAGCGTGTCGATGGCCTATGATAAGGCTGAGATCGACGCTTATCGCGAGTCTGGACCAATTGGTCTTACGGTCGGCGAGCGCACGGTTGAATCGCTCGTGGCGCGCTTGGGCGTGACAGCTTATGGTAACTTTGGCTCTGGCAGCACAATTAAGCCTTGGGTTCGGGTCGCCTTGGCGCATGATTTCGAAGCCTCCGATACCGGCGCTAACGGTCTCGGCTTTGCCTCGGCCACCAGCGTAACTTTGGCCAATGTAGCGGGCCTTGCCCAAGACGAATCTTGGGGTGAAGTTGGCCTCGGTGTTGAGGCGAAAGTGAAGTCGGCCACTTTGGGGCTCAGCTATGAGACAACCATCGACCGCACCGATGTGCGGATGGAGCAGATACGCGCACGGGTTCGCGTCGCCTTCTAACCCACTCTCGCATCCTGTCAGCCAAGTCTGGGGCAAATGCCCTGGGCTTGGCGTCGACGCTTGACGACGGGCAGCCGCGGGCTTGCCAAATCCGACCAGTCCATGGCAGCTTCAACCCAGTGGCAATAGGTGTCGTTGGACTGTCTGATGTTTGAACAGCATACCCATCCCGACAAGCATATCATCGATATTCTGATCGAGGAGCGGGCGCCCAGCCTCGCCAAATCTGTTTTCTGGCCGATCATTCGGGCTTCACTCAATAAACTGCTCGACTATGATCAAGCGGTCACCATGGCCGACTCGATCGCCTCATTGCCTGGCTTGCCCGCGCTGGAAGAAGTGGCGGACCGGCTATCTGTTCGCACCCAAACCCATGGCTTTGATCATATCCCGCAAAGCGGTCGCTGCGTGATTGTGGCTAATCACCCGACGGGCATTGCCGATGGCATTGCGGCTTGGGATGCGATCAAGCCGATCCGGCCTGATCTGATTTTCTACGCCAATGCCGATGCCCACCGCGTCTCGGCTGGCTTTACGGACGTCTTGGTGCCGGTGGAGTGGGAAGAGCATAAGCGCACAAGAGAAAAAACGCGCGAGACTTTGCGCCTGACGCAAAGTGCATTTCAGGCAGAGCGGGCGATCTTTATCTTCCCCGCTGGTCGATTGGCGCGCCATGTGAATGGGGTTCTGCAAGATCCCGAATGGATGAGTTCGGCTGTTTCCATTGCCCGCAAGAACCACGCCCCAATTGTGCCCATCCATATGACAGGCCCTTGGAGCTTTTGGTTCCACTTCTTTGATAGCTTCTCCAAGGAATTGCGCGACATCACTTTGTTCAAAGAGCTCTTGAACAAGAAGGGTCAGCTTTTCACCTTGTCTGCGGGTCCCGCCATCCCGCCTGAACATCTTTTAGGTGATGCAGCCGAGGTCACTGAACATCTAAAAGCCCACGTGGAAACGGTCATGCCGGAGCGGCCAGATGCCCCCTTTGTGCCCTTAGCGACGACACCGACTGCCTGAATTTTGGTTCCTGACTGGCTTGGCTTTCATTATGACGCGTTCCGCGCTAGTCTGCGCGGGTTATGAAATTCCTTGATCAAGCAAAAATCTTCATCCGTTCTGGCGACGGCGGCAATGGCTCGTCCTCTTTCCGGCGCGAGAAATATATCGAATATGGTGGACCTGACGGTGGTGACGGGGGTCGCGGTGGCGACATCGTTGTCGAAGCCGTGGACGGACTTAACACCCTCATCGACTATCGCTATCTGCAGCACTTCAAAGCCGACCGCGGCCAAAATGGCATGGGTCGGCAAAAACATGGGGCTTCAGCGGAAGATCTCGTCTTAAAAGTGCCCGTGGGGACGCAGATTCTGGAAGAGGATCGCGAGACCCTAATCGCCGATCTGGCCCAAATTGGAGACCGTGTCGTGCTGGCTAAGGGTGGCAATGGCGGTTGGGGCAATTTGCATTTCAAAAGCTCGATCAATCAAGCACCCGACCGCGCCAATCGCGGCCTTGAAGGCGAAGAGAAGTTTATTTGGCTTCGACTTAAGCTGATCGCCGACGCTGGTTTGGTGGGTCTGCCGAATGCCGGCAAGTCTACTTTTTTGGCGGCGGTGTCGTCGGCTAATCCGAAGGTGGCTGCTTATCCCTTTACCACGCTGCACCCGAATTTGGGTGTCGTAATCTTGGGTCCCGATACGCGTTTCGTCTTGGCCGATATTCCAGGCTTGATCGAAGGGGCGGCGGAAGGGGCAGGGCTTGGAACCCGCTTCTTGGGCCATGTCGAGCGGTGCGCTGCCTTGATCCATCTGATCGACGGTACCGAAGAAGATGTCGCCCAAGCCTATCGCACCGTGCGGGATGAGCTTGAGGCCTATGGCGAAGACCTCGCTCACAAGCCAGAGATCATCGCCCTCAATAAGATTGATGCCTTAAGCGCCGAGGAAGTTGCCGAAAAGCGGGCCGCTTTGTCGAAGGAGGCTGGGCGTACCGTTTTGGCAATTTCGGGGGTGTCGCACGCTGGCGTGCGCGGCGCTTTGGGCTTGCTGTGGCGTGAAGTTGCAAAGTCTCGCGGGATTTTGTCGCCGGACCTAGATGACGTGGACTCATTCGGTGAACCGATGGCCGAGGCCAATGAGGACGGCTGGGCACCATGACGCATCGGGCTTTGCGTCAAGCCAAGCGCATTGTTCTAAAGTTTGGTTCGTCGCTGATCATTGATCCTTCCAGCGGGGAAGCCCGCACCGCTTGGCTGTCAACGGTGGCGCAGGATGTGGCGCTCGCCCGCAGCCAGGGCCAGCAGATTGTCATTGTCTCTTCTGGAGCGGTCGCACTTGGCCGCGGCGCTCTTGGCTTGCCCGCAGGTAAATTGAAGCTGGAAGAAAAACAGGCCGCTGCCGCAGCTGGTCAAGTCCGCTTGATGGCCGCTTGGGGCGAGGCATTTGCCCAGCAAGGCATCGCCGTGGCGCAAGCCTTGGTGACGCCGGATGATACCGAACGGCGTCGTCGTTGGCTGAATGCGCGGGCCACACTTGACACCCTGCTGGCGTGTGGCGCGGTACCAATCGTCAACGAGAATGATACGGTCGCGACAGATGAGTTGCGCTATGGCGATAATGATCGGCTGGCCGCGCGGGTTGGGCAGATGGTTGGCGCCGATGCGCTTATTCTATTCTCCGATGTCGATGGTCTTTATGAGGCCGACCCACGGCAAAATCCCGCCGCGCCGCATATTGGCGAAGTACGCGAAATTACGGACGCGATTGAAGCGATGGCTGGCGGTATCAATCAAAAAGCCGGTGTTGGCTCTGGCGGGATGCGCACCAAGATTGAAGCAGCCCGGATCGCCACCGCTGCTGGCTGCAGTGTGGCCATCAAGGATGGCTTCTTAGACCATCCGTTCCGCCGCCTCTTGGAAGGCGGTCGCTCGACTTGGTTTATCCCTGCGGCCGACCGCGAAAGCGCGCGGCGGGCTTGGCTGGGTCACAGCCTCAATCCCGCTGGTAGTTTTTGTGTCGATGCCGGGGCTGCCAAGGCCCTCAAGGGCGGGGCCAGCCTATTGTCCATCGGGGTAACTTCCGTCGAAGGACAATTTGAGCGCGGCGACGCGATTGCCATCAAGGATGCCAGTGGCCGCATCGTGGCCCATGGCGTTTCCGCTTATTCCTCATCCGACGCGCTTCAGATCCTTGGCCGCCACAGCGACGAGATTGAAGACATTTTGGGCTATGCGGGCCGGCCGGCCTTGGTGCACCGCGATGACCTCGTGTTGGCTTAAAGCCGCACTTTAGGCTGCCCAGCGCTTTTCATTCAGTTCACGGTCAATTGCTTGGGCAAAGTCCTGCTTGGTGAGCACGAGTTTGCCTTGGTTCATGCCCGGCTTGCCAATTTTGCGCGCGACATAGCGTTGCAACTGCCCGTCGGCGCGAATACCGGTCAGCCGCTTGAGATAATTGATCTGGGCAGACGTGGGCCGACTAACCGCAGGCATGGGGGAATCTTGCCGGTGCGACGGGGCTTCGGGCTTGGTGCGGGGGCGTTCTGCCTCCAAGGCTGGCAAGAGAGATAATTGCATCGCCATTCCTTTCTGGTCTTGCTGCGATTGGTAAGAACAAGATAGGAACGAAAAAGCGAGTCTGCAAGAGAAATCGCGAAAATGCGCGCCAAGATACGTCCGATTATGACGTTTCGTGATCACGATTCAGTGGCGCAGGCTATTCAGACCTTGTTTCGCACCCCCAATTAGGCCTTAAACAATGACATAAGAAGGTTTGGGGCGCTGTTGGGAGCGGGCATGAACGAACATATGATTGTTGGACACGACGGGGTGAAGACTTTCGTCGCTGATTTTGACCCGGTCGGGGCCTATACGGGCCCACCAGTCCTGTGCTTGCATGGCCTGACGCGGAACCACAAAGATTTTCTTGGCGTGATCGAACCGATTCGCCGCATGGGCCGCCGTGTACTGGCCATCGATGTGCGCGGTCGTGGTCGTTCCGATTGGGATCCCAATCCCAGCAATTATAATCCACTTGTCTATGCCCAAGACGTGCTGACGATTTTGAACCGTTTGGGTTTAAAGCGGGCGGTTTTCCTTGGTACCAGTATGGGCGGCATCATCACCATGCTGGTCGCGGCATTCTCTCAAACGACGGTGGCCGGCGCGATCTTGAACGACATTGGTCCAGAAGTGGATCCTGCCGGGCTGAAGCGTATCCAAGGCTATGTCGGAAAAATTGGTCGGGCCTCGAATTGGGAGGAGGCTGCGGCCATGATTGCCGTCATTGGTGAATCCGCATTTCCGGGCAAGGATGCCGCGTTTTGGGACGATTTTGCCCGAAAAACCTGCATAGAGACGCCCGAAGGCATCTTATTCGATTATGATCCGGCTATCTCCCAAGTGGCTAGCTCGGGCCGCACTGAGGCCATTCCAACCTTGTGGGATCAATATGCTGCCTTGGCCCCTATCCCCACGGCTGTGATCCGAGGCGCGTTATCCGATCTCCTGTCCGCAGATATTGTCGAGCGGATGAAGCTTGCTAAACCTGATCTGATTACGGCCGAGGTCCCCAATGTTGGTCATGCGCCAACTCTTGAGGAACCTGAGGCGTGGACGGCAATTGAAGCGATCATTCGACAAACAAAGTAATCTGAAACCCAGGTATTCAACAAAGCAGTTGAACACTGAATGGCGTCAATCTTTGTAAACTTTAACGTAACCACTTACCGGATAGGATGTTCTCCAGAATCTATAGCGCTGAGTGCTATCGAGGCAGGCTCGATGGCTGGAGATCTCAGCACTGGACCGGGGAGAGTTGTAATGTTGTCTGGGCTGAATAAGGTCGCAATATCTAAAAAGCTACCAATGGTGATCGCGGGGCTGGCGGCGCTCGCGGCGGCAATGTCGGGTGGGGCGGCCTATCTAAACTCCCAAAGCAATATCAACTCCCAGTCTAAGAGCTTGCTGACGGCGACCGCGCAATCGCGCGCTGAAGCAGCGAAAGCCTTCTTCGACACGTCCGGTGCTCAAGCCAAGGAATTGGCGTCCAGCGCGATCATTTCTACGGCACTAGATCGCTTCTCTGCCGCTTACGCGCAATTGGGTCCAGATGCTGAAGCCCAACTTCAAGCCACCTATATTGACCAAAACCCCAATGCTGCGGGCCAAAAGGAAAAGTGGGACGCCGCCAACAATGGCACGGCCTATGACGCTGTTCATGCTGAACTGCATCCTTGGTTGCGTAATATCCTGCGCACCAACGACTATTACGACATCTTCTTGTTCGATGCGAACGGGCAAAACGTCTATACCGTCTTTAAAGAGCGCGACTTCGCGACCCAATTGGCAAACGGCAAGTGGAAAGATTCCGGTCTGGGCGTTCTCGTCCGCGACGTAATCGCCGCTGGCGCGAATGCTGAGCCAAAGCTGGCTGACTTTAAGCCCTATGCGCCTTCGGCCGATGTGCCAGCAGGGTTTATCGCTGTGCCAATCAAGGGCGCGAACGGCGAGCTCAAGGGTGTCTTTGCCATCCAATTGTCGATCAACAAAATCGATGCGGCGATGAAGCCACAGCCTGCTAACGGCAAGACCGGCGAAAATACTCTGATTGGTGAAGATTTCTTGGTGCGCAATAATTCGCCACACGCGAAAGAACCAACAATCCTTAAGTCAAAAGTTGAAAACGACTTCGTTAAGCAGGGCTTTGAAGGCCAATCCATCACCACCACCACCAACGACGCAGATGGCAATGCTGTTATTTCAGCCTTTGTGCCTTTCACGGCACTTGGAGCTAAGTTTGTCGTCGCTGCCGACGAAACGGTTGCAGAGGCCCAAGAGCCATTGCAGGCTTTGGCTCTCAACATCTTATTGGCCACGCTGGTTGCAATTGGCGCTGCGGCTGCCGCTGGCTTCTGGTTTGCTCGCAGCTTGTCCAAGCCAATCGCCGACCTCACCGATGCCATGCGCACCTTGGCGAGCGGCGTGACCGACATGATGATCCCAGGCCGCGATCGTGGCGACGAACTGGGTGAAATGGCTGAAGCGGTTGAAGTCTTCCGTGAAAACGCCATTGAGCGCATTGCGCTTGAAGCGGCCGCCAGCGAAGAGACCAAGATCCAAATGCGCCGTGCAGAAGCGATTGCTTCGGCAACCCAAGCTTACGAGCAAGTGGCGGGTGACATGCTGCGGACCGTGGCTGCGGCCTCGGCAGAGTTGGAAGCAACGGCTCAAGCCATGACGGCTGCAGCTGACCGCACCAATATGATGGCGTCCAGCGTGGCCGCTGCTGCAGAAGAAAGCACGGTTAGCGCCTCGACTGCCGCTGGTTCGGCTGAAAGCCTTACCACATCGATCTCGACCATTCAGTCGAACGTCTCAGAATCGAGCTCGGTCGCCATTGAAGCAGTTCGCTTGAGCGGTGAAGCCCAAGGCGCTGTGAGCGAATTGGCCAATTCGGCCCGTCGCATCGGCGAAGTGGTTGAGCTGATCAAGGGTATCGCCGATCAAACCAACCTCTTGGCCTTGAACGCCACCATCGAAGCGGCACGTGCCGGTGAAGCTGGTCGCGGGTTCGCTATCGTGGCGCAAGAAGTTAAGAACCTCGCCAGCCAAACCGGCAATGCGACCGAGGATATCGCCGCTCAAATCGGTTCGATCCAAGGTGCGGTCGATGGTGCAGTCGGTGCCATGTCGCGCATCGAAGCGGTTATCACCCGCATCAACCAAAATGCTGGCATGATCGGCCAGTCGGTGGATATGCAGGCAACCGTAACTCAAGAGATCGCCAGCGCGATCACGCAAGTGGCTGCAGCTTCCCAATCGGTGGCTTCGGACGTGTCGCGTGTGACCGAAACCGCAGGGGAAACCGGCGCTGCTGCGAGCCAAGTGCTCGCCGCCAGCCGCGAGCTCTCGGTTCAAGCTGCGAAGCTGGATCAAGAGACCCAAGAATTCTTGGAACGCGTCCGCGCCGCCTAATCAGGCCGCCCCAACACAAAATAAAAGGCCCGCTGAGCGATCAGCGGGCCTTCTTCGTTTTAAGCCACTGCCAATTGGACAGCGTCAGTGAGGCTCTTTTGAAAAGCCATCAGCGGGATCTGGCCTTGTTGGGCCAGACTGAAACGTTGGATAGGACCTGTTTGAGCAAAGCCCAGCTTTTCCAGCAAGTGAAGGCTTGCCGGATTGTCGTGATGGGCTTCGGCCTCAATTGTGGTGAAGCTTGCTTGGCGCGCTGCCCAGTCGAGCACGGCCTGCACTGCCTCGCTCCCAAGGCCTTGGCCCCAGAACTCAGGTAGGAAGGCATAGCCCAGTTTAGCGCTGCTAGGGTGGGTCTGCCGCAGGCCGATCTGGCCCACCACGTCACCCTCACTGTTCTCAACGGCCCAAACAAACTCTAGGCCGCGCGCTTCACTCGCCCGGATCATTAAGATCATGGCGCTGGCATGTAGGGCTGTGAAGGGCTTGGGGATGGTGCACAGGCCGCGTGCCACCTCTGGCCGGTTCAGTAGGTCCGCCAGGGCCAAGCTGTCCTCATGCTCCAAGGGGCGCAACAAGAGACGCGGGGTCAATAAAGCTGGCGTCATGACCTAGGTCTCCTTTCTGCTTCAGCGATATCGCGACGCATGACTTGCGTGGGCGAGTTTTTGCCTGTTGCTAAAACGCGCATCTCGCGAATCGCATCGACCTTGTAGAAGCCAAGTTTTTCAAGCACGTGACCAGATTGTGTGTTTGCCGTGGCAAAGCCAGCCACCAAATAGACAGGATTGAGGTCGTGGATCGCTGCGGCGATCAAGGCCTTCCCCGCCTCGGTTGCAAATCCCTGACCCCAGTATGGAACGCCCAGCCAATAGCCGAGTTCCCAGGCGGAGCTGCCATCCAGTGTCATGCGGTCCATCCAGTGCAGACCCATGGCACCGATAAAGCCCTCGACCTTATGTTCAATCGCATAGACATAGTTTTCTTTGCCAGCCCACATCTCGGGCTGTTTGCTCAACCATTCTTCGCCATCTTCTTTGCGGTAAGGGTGGGGCATGCGCGACAGATTGCCGGATACGCGGAGATCATTGGCCAGGCATACGACGCGTGCGAGGTCAGTCATTTGCATGGGGCGCAGGGTGAGGCGGCTCGTGTCAATTTGTGTACGCATGGCAAAGTCTCCGTCAGGAAACCCGCGCGGGGTGGGGGGAGACTGGCCCGAACCAGAGTCTGGTTCAAAGGACCCGTATGCATCAGGGCATAACGCAAACGGGGGGCCGGTGATCCGGCCCCCCGCGCGGGAAATGGTCTGTTTGACCGGATCACCCCTTTCAGGGGGACGATCCGGAGTGGTTCAGGACCGCCTTATTCTGCTGCTTCCGCAATCGGCATGACGGAGACAAAACATTTGTCGTCGCGCTTGCGGGTAAATACGACTTGGCCATTGGCAGTCGCAAACAGGGTGTGGTCGCGGCCAAGGCCGACATTTTCACCAGCAAAGAACTTGGTGCCGCGCTGACGCACGAGGATGTTGCCCGAAACAACCATCTCGTTGCCGAACTTCTTGACGCCAAGACGCTTGGAGTGCGAGTCGCGACCGTTGCGTGACGAGCCGCCGGCTTTTTTATGTGCCATGTGTCAGTCTCCTGTGCGCTTGGTTACGCGTTGACGGCGGTGATGTGAACGACACTGCCCCATTGGCGGTGGCCGTTACGACGACGATAGGTCGAGCGACGGGTCTTTTTCATCACCATCACTTTGTCACCCTTGCGGGTTTCCAGCAAAGTTGCAGCAACCGTTGCGCCAGCCACAAGTGGGGCACCGACGGTTACGCCAGCTTCACCACCAACCATCAGCACGTCGCTGAAAGTGATGGCGCTGCCTGCTTCGCCTTCTAATTTCTCAATCACAAGCTTGTCGCCTGCAGCGACTTTATATTGCTTGCCGCCAGTTTTGATCACCGCGAACATCGCGCTGTTCCTTGATAAGGGGCGAACGGACCAGACCGGGGATCGGGATGGGGTTCGCGAAATAAACGAAAGCGCCCGCCATGACGGCGAGCGTTAGGGAGGGTGTCCTTAAAGTCGCAAGCGCCCGAAGTCAATTGAGAATGCTGATGTTCGCGCCGCTTTATGGCGCCTTAGGCGCAAGAAATTCCAGCAATGCTAATCATAGGCCCTCGGCACCCGCGCAGCAGAAAAGCCGAGCAGGCGCGCTTGCCCATTTTCAATGCCAATTTCAATTGGCGCAGACAATGCGGGGACTGCCATCCCATTGGGCTTGAGAGCTCCTTGACCGCGAATTTCGCCCTGCCATTGGCCATCAGAGGTCACGCTTAAAAGGCCGGTGCCCTGATCAAAAGCCAAAGGCCCCCAGTTGAGTTGGGCGGCCATGATGGTGAATTCGCCCTTTGCCTGTGCCCACGCTTTGGTCGATCGCAACAAAGTCTGGCCTTGGCTGATCGGACCCGTCAGGCGCACATGGTCTATTCTTTTGCCCAGAATGGCCGCAGGGCCTTCTGGTAAGCCGCTCAACTCCAAGGCTTTTAGATCGAGGGCGAAAGCAAGCCGATTGGCGTCTTGTGGGTCCGCGATCAAATGGACACCACCGGCCCCTGTCCGCCACGGTGCGGGACCAAGGCCGGACGGGTCGGCAGTGCCTGCCTGCAGCCCCTCAAACGTCATAGAAAAGCGCGCCAATTGGCCGTCTTTAAAGCGCAGGCTGGCCTTGAGATCCATGGCCGTGAGCGGCCGAATCGGCCCACCGGGCAATTTCAACTTCGGCTCCAGCGCGCCTTCCAGTGCCCAGAGATTGAGATTAAAGGGCGAGGCAGCAGCCACAAAGCGCGACGCTTCAAAGACGAGGCCCGTACTGGTCTGCAGCCTAAGCCCATTAATCCCCGCTTCAAAGCGATACGGAAAGCCGGTGACCTCTATGTTTTCTTTAGGCAGAGTGGGCAGCGCTTGTGCCACTTGCGCCTCTATCCTTTGCGCAGTCTGCCTCCAATAGACAAAATAGCCGCCGAGCACGAGCGCACCGGTGGCCAAAGGCAGGATCAGGCCGCTGAGTGAGTTGGACTTAGCCATTAATCGCCACCGCCGCCGCCGCCATCTCCACCACCACCGCCATCATGGTTCGATCCCCAATCGGAGTCTGAATTACTTTTGGAGGAGGATTTGGAACTTGATGTGCCGCTGTCGAAACCTGCATAGAAGCCACCGTCACCACCCGAGGACTCGTCGCGGTGCCGTTTGCGATGCAAGGCCTGCTTGACCTCATGTTCTTCCAATAGCGCCTGACTGGCGCCTTCAATCCGGCTTTCCAGCAATTCCATAAAGGGGCCGCGCTTTAGTCCGGGCGGGATGACAGGGAGAAACTCAAACACCACTTTGCCCGGACGCCGCCAAATGCCTTTTGCAGGCCAAGATGTGCCTGTATTGAGTGCCAGCGGCACACAGGGCACGCCCAGCAGCATGTAGATTGCCGCAACGCCGGGCTTATAGTCAGGCTCTGCCCCGATCATTTGGCGTGTGCCCTCTGGGAAGATGATTAGCGGGCGGCCTTGCTCAAACCGCTCTTTCGCTTGGGCGACCATGGCCTTTAAGGCGCTCATATGGCCCGAACGATCAATCGCGATGAGGCCGGCTTTGCGGCAATACCAGCCGAAGATCGGTAGGTTTAAGAGCTCCTGCTTCAACACATAGACGGGCATATTGGTGAACAGTGTCGGGATAATGGTGTCTAAGACGCTTTGGTGCTTGGCCGCGATCATGATCGGGCCTTCGGGCAAGTGTTCCAGCCCACGCACTTCATAGGTAATGCCCGCGATCCATTTCGCGCCAAAGCGCATGACCTTTGCCCAAGCTTCCATGACGCGTGCGCCGCCCAGGGGCGACACGAACACGTAGGGCGCGCCCAACGTGCCAACAATCAGCACACTGCCCCACATCCACACCATCAATAAAAGCGACCGGATCAAGGTCATGGAGTCTTTCCTTTGTGAAACAGGCCGACCTGCCCCAACGCTATTTCTGTGTCGCCTTCCAAAAGCCCACGCCCGATAGAGACAAGATACTTGCCATATTCCAGCGCCAAAGCCCGAGTTGGACGTTCATTCTTCCACCAGTCGCCATCAAATTCACGCGTGGTCTGCACAGGGTAGGGGATCAGGGCCACGTCGGGAATAGCCCGGCGCATCTCAAACAGGCTGCGCGGCATGTGATAAGCATCGGTGATGACCACCAAGGTTTTGATCTGATGAACCTGCACCCAGATGGCGGCTTCCTCGGCATTGCCAATCGTGTCTGTTGCCCGCCGGCCCATGTCGATGCAACAGGCATAGGTTACTTCCGCCCCGCCTGCCACAGCGCGCACTTCTTTGGCGGTGGTCACGCGGTTGACGCCAGAGATCAGAAGGCGCGGCACCGCTTTGCTTTCGACAAGCTTTACCCCTGCAATCAGCCGCTGGTCTGAGCCGCCTGTCAAAGCCGCAGCGCCATCTGCCCGGATTGGCCCGAGCGGGGTCTTTAAGGAGGTTACATGATCGCCAAATCGGATGAAGCCAATCAGGAGACTTAAGCCACCGAGCAAGCTCAAGACAAAAATGAGACGCGAAATTAGGGTCGACGAGCGCACAACCGTGCCCGATGGGCGGTGTTGCCCCCGTTCACGTGTCTTTCGCCGAAGCCATGCCATCTCACACCAAATCCCTCAAAGTTGCCCGAGCTGCAAGGTCTGCCGCAACCGCGCTGGCGCAAGCCGTCACAAGGGGCGCCACCAGCAGGATCCACAAATCGGTCCAATTCAACAAAGGTGCGCCGCTGGTAAAATCCGACGCCCCAAAAGCAAATACGGTCGATCCGATCAAAGCGATCACACCAGCCGCATTGGCACCCAGTAGCCCAGCAACAAAACCCAGCCGCAGAAAGCGGATCTGAACTTCGCGCGCCACGAAGGAATCCTTAGCACCCACCAGATGCAGGATGTTGACGGCTTCCCGCCGCGTTTCGAGCGCGGCGCGCGCGGCAAAGGCAATCGTTGCAATCGCGGCGACGACTAACGCGACCAAAGCCATGATGGCGACAATCCGCACAACAGTAGAGGTGCGCAGCACTTCGCCTGTAAACCGGCTGTGGTCATCCACCACCATGGTGAAGCCTGCCGCCTTCAAGGCTTTCTCAATATCTGCTTTCACATTGGTTTGACCAGCGACCACACCCACTTCAATCAGACGCGGGACGGGCAAAGCATCCAAAGTGGCTCCCATATCCGTGCCATAATTGCGTAAGAGTTCCTTCGCCCGCTCGCGGCTCATGGCTTCGCTGCGCGTCACCCCTTGGATACGGCCGACAATCTGGGCAGCGCGGGTCAAATCCTCGTCGGTCCGCGGGCTTTGCACCACAACGCTCATCGCGCTCTTAAGGTCACTGGTCCAGGTGTTGGCGGCCCTGAACCCGGCTGAGGCGCCCAGTCCCGCTAAGCAACCCAAAGCGCACATGATCGACACCACAATGGTCAAAGGCCGCACTTGGCGTGAATCAGCTGGCAAGAGCGCGCGGTCTGATTCGCGGCTTATCTGTCTCCATAGCGATTTCAGCTTATCAATCATCGCTTTGCCTTTGGCACCGAGTCTAGATGGGGGGCCTGGGTCAACTCGCCAGCCTCCAGTCTGAGAACAGGGGCTCCAGAACGACGCACCAAGTCAAGATCGTGCGTCGCAATCACCACGGTTGCGCCCAATTTATGAAGCTCAATGAACAAACGGATGATCCGGGCGCCCATATCGGGGTCAACGTTGCCGGTCGGCTCGTCGGCGATCAAGAGAGAGGGCTTGCCTACCACGGCCCGCGCAATCGCCACACGCTGCTGTTCTCCGCCCGACAAAGTCTCAGGCAAAGCATCAATTCGTCCGCCAAGGCCGACCCAGCGCAATAGATCGTCTACGTCTTCCGCATAATCGGCCATGGGCACGTCGCGCACCCGAAACGGCATGGCGACATTATCAAACACCGACAAATGCGGCAGCAAGCGGAAGTCTTGAAACACCACGCCAATCTTACGCCGCAACATCGGCAGATCGTCGCGACTGGCACTTCCGACGTCCACACCGAACAGATTGGCGCGCCCTTGGCTGGGCCGCAGGGCCAGATACATAAGTTTTAGCAGGGTGGATTTGCCCGCCCCCGATGGGCCCGTCAAAAAGTAGAAGCCACCGCTCTCCAGCTCAAACGACACATTGCGCAAGGCTTGGGTGCCGGAGCCATAGGTGACGCCAACTTTGTCAAAGCGGACGATCGGTCCGCCCTCTCGATAGGCAGGGGTGCGAGTTTTTTCATTCATGAGTAGACTCTGACAGCGAATAAGCGCTTTTTTATGGTTGCGCTAGCCGGGTGATTCGTCTCTTTCATGCTACTCACATGCCCTCAATGTTCTGCGAAATACAATGTCGCTGATGGTGCGATTCCACCATCGGGGCGCACTGTCCGCTGTGCGGCATGTGGAAATTCGTGGCGCGCGATGCCCGCTGGGGCAATTGGCTATAATTCTAGCACGTCAAAAGCACCTAGCGCTGCTGAAGCAAAGAAGGCGGGCTTGTTGGCGAAATTGGGTCTTGGCAGCAAAAAGGCCAAAAGTGGCAAGCTAGAGCCCCATGAAATGGCGCGCAAAAAGGCGCTGGACCAGATCAAGACGACCCATCGTTTGGCGGCTGGAATTCCTTGGGCCATTAGCCTCAGCCTGTTGATCGGCGGTTTGGCTGCGGCCGCGATTTATCGCACTGACATCGTGCGCCTGTGGCCAAAGTCTGCCACGGCGTTTGCTGCAGTCGGCATGCCGGCCAATCTCTATGGCGTGGATATTCGTGACATCACCATCACGTCTTCAGCCGATGACAAAGGCCCCAAAGTCGAAGTCAAAGGCGTGTTGCAATCGGTATCGCGCACGTCAGAATTCATCCCCTATCTCAAAGTCTCGCTGGTCGATGCAAAGGGCCTAGAGCGGCTGTCTTGGATGGTGGATCCGGGCGTTGAGAGCCTTGGCCCCGGCAAAGCGCATGCTTTTGCCAGTTCCCGCTCTAATCCTGTGCGCGGCAGCCTGAAGGCTGTGATCAGTTTTGCCGATCCGCCACGCAAAGGCCCGCGTCCAAAACCTGAACCACCAACAGGCAAGTCCGGCCTAATGGGGGCAGAGCCCGCAGCACCAGCAAAACCCGCAGATGTTCCAATGGTTGATCATGGTGAAGGCCATGACGCGCCAGTGGCTGCACGTTAAATAAGAAGAGGGGCGGGGCCGTGACGTCACAATTGGATATTTTGGTGTCCTCACAAGAAATCGACAGCCGTATCCAAGTGCTGACCGGTCAGATTGCAGGCCGGTTGGAAGAAGATGCTGTCGTGGTTGGCCTGTTACAGGGCGCCTTTGTGTTCATGGCAGACGTGGTGCGCGGTCTTGCCCGCCATGGAAAAACCCCGCGCACCGATTTTTTGTGGCTGTCGAGCTATGGCGACGCGCATGAAAGCGGTGGCCGGATCAATGTATTGGCCGATCTTCAAAAGCCCATTGGTGGGCGGCAAGTTCTGATTGTCGACGACGTCTATGATACGGGTCGCACGATCCTTTTTGCCAAATCCTATCTGGCGTCTAAGGGCGCGAGTGAGGTTTTGACGTGTTTGTTGGCGCGTAAGCCCTTGGCAGCAGAACTACCAGCGCCAGACTATTTGGGCTTTGACCTCCCGGACCGGTTTCTGGTTGGCTATGGCTTGGATGATGCAGGTCGTGGCCGTGGCCTACCCGATATTTGCGCGGTCAGGACTTAGGGTCGGCTGGGGGGACGGTTGGCTCGATCTTCAGACGTGCTAGGATCTGCGGCCAGCGCACGGCGACCCAAACCAAGGACCAAGCATTGCCGAGAAAGATGATGGGTAATGCCCATAGCAAGCGGGCTTTGAGGTCCTTCTCCACCACCCAGACTGCAAAGCCATAGAGCAAGAAGCCGAGATAGAGATCGATCAGCGAGATTTGCCCCCACGGCATCGCTGTGATGGCCGCAAACTCCGCCCCAAAATCACCCCGCACACTCGCCCAGCCAATCAAGGCGGTGAAGATAATGGCAAGGATTAAGCAGAGCAGTCGAATGGGATGGGTCATAGAGACTGATTTAGCACGATTGTGCGCAAGTTCGAGGTTTCTTTGCGTTGCGTTTTTCTGGGCGCCCGCTAAGGGAGCGACAAACGACTGAAATTTTTAAGTCTGGCACTAGGAACCGACATGGTCACGCTCAACAAGATTTACACGCGCACCGGCGATAATGGGACAACCAGCCTTGCGACAGGCGAGACGGTGCCGAAGTTTGATGCCCGCGTTGAAGCCTATGGCGCAGTGGACGAGGCCAATGCCGCTATCGGTGTCGCGCGCTTGCACAGTCAGGCCGATGCCGAGCTCGACGCGATTTTGGGCCGTATCCAAAACGATTTGTTCGACCTGGGTGCTGATTTGGCAACGCCTGAACGCGGCAAGCCACTCGCTTGGGAAGCTTTGCGCATTCTGCCTAACCAAGTGACGCGGCTTGAGGGCGAAATCGACGCGATGAATGCGGCCATCCCGGCGCTTGATTCTTTCATCCTGCCCGGTGGCACGGCCCTTTCAGCCTATTTGCACGTAGCACGCACCATCACGCGGCGGGCTGAGCGGCAAGTGGCTGCTTTGATGCAAACCGAAGGCGAAGTCGTCTCGGATGCTGTGCTGCATTATCTCAACCGCCTGTCTGACCTGTTGTTCGTCGCGGGCCGTCGCGCCAATGCCAATGGCGCTGAAGATGTCAAATGGGTGCCGGGCCTGACGCGTTAAGCGAACGGCTTTGCGAAGGCCCTATTGGGCACCATCTTCGACGATTTTGAACTCAATCCGGCGGTTCTTGGCGTCGGCCTCCGCATTGCCGCCTGCATCCTTGGGCTGGGTCTCGCCATAGCCGGACACGCCCAACAAGCTGGCTGGAACCGATTTGGACACCAGATAATCCGCGACCGATTGTGCGCGTCGCTCTGACAGGGCTTGGTTAGCGGTGGCGTCGCCACGGGCATCGGTATGTCCGCCCAACTCAACCCGATAAGTCTCACAACGCTTGGCCACTGCTGCCAAGGCGTTCAACAAGGGCTTTGAGTCTTCGGCAAGCACCGCACTGCCCGACCCAAAATTGATCACACGCCCATCGAGCAAGGTGTCATAGGCGGTCTGGCACGCTTTGGCGTCCGGAGTGGCCCCCATGGTGGAGGCCGCATCAGGCGCATCCGCCATGGCTTGTCCACCTAATGTGATGGCATTTTCCAGCGCGAGCACCACGCCAACATGGCTTGGATCACTCAAGACAGCCTGTTTTACAACCTCAAAAGCGCGCGCGCGGTCTTCTGCTGCTTCGGTATCGCCCGAGACAGTCAAGACCCCGGCCTTGAACTTCACGTCAGCAAAGGAGAATTCTTGCTTGTCCAAAGCGAGGCGTGCAACCCCGCGCCAGTCGGTCTTTTTAGGGGCCTCGGCATTGGTGGGTTTGTCCGGCGTTGCTGGTTTGAGTGGGCCGGTGAGCGAAAGGCCCGTAGCCGCCAAAGCTGCGAAGATCGCAATAGCCACACCTGTTCCCGAAGCAAGGGCTTTCCGGCGACGCTGCGACTTTTCGCTCATGACGCAATCTTTCTCTGATCAGCACGCATGCAGCGGCTCACAACAGGACCTAAACCATTTGTCTAACCCTGCTCTTTCCCAGTGTCACCTTGATTCCTGTATCAAAACACCGTGTACTGGCGCAGAAGGCACAGCGATATCAGGCAGATTGATTGCCGCCCGCGCCATGTCGCGATAAACACCGCCTCCATCTTTTCTCCCACCGGGCTTCAACATGACCGAAACCAAACCAAATGCGCCGAGCCGTCCGCTTGCTCGTTCGCCGCGCGGCTTTATCGACCGCCGGGCTGATGCCTTGTCGGCAGAGCGCAGCGTCGTGGAAAAAGTGCTGCGGGTCTATGAGTCCTGGGGTTATGAGCGGCTGGAAACCCCCAGCTTTGAATATGCCGATGCGCTGGGTAAATTCCTGCCCGACCAAGATCGTCCCAATGAAGGCGTGTTTGCGCTGGAAGATGATGACGGCCAATGGATGAGCCTGCGCTATGATCTGACCGCGCCTTTGGCCCGCTTTGCCGCACAAAATTGGGATAGCCTGCCGAAGCCCTTCCGCCGCTGCGCTGCAGGGCCTGTCTGGCGTAACGAGAAGCCGGGCCCCGGCCGCTATCGCGAGTTCTGGCAATGTGACGCCGATTGCGTTGGTTCTGCCCGCCCTGAGGCCGATGCAGAGGCGATTGCCATGGGGGCAGCCGCTGTTGAAGCCGCTGGCGTGCCGCGCGGGCTTTATGTGGTCAATGTCTCAAACCGCAAATTGCTGGACGGGCTTTTGGCCAAGATTGGCATTGATGTCGCCGATACGGCCACACGTCTGGGCGTGCTTCGGGCCGTCGACAAGCTGGATCGCTTAGGCCCCGAAGGCGTGGAATTGCTGTTAGGCGCGGGCCGGAAGGACGAGTCGGGCGACTTCACCAAGGGCGCAGGACTAGGCAACAATGCCATCGCCCAAGTCATGGCCTTTACCTCCACCCGTAAAGCCACCCGCCTTGAAACCTTGAGCGCCTTGGACGCGGTGGTGGGCGATACCGAGCTTGGGGCTGAAGGCGTGGCAGAGCTTGGCGCGATTGACGCAACTCTGCGTGCTTTGGATATTCTCGAAGATCGCGCCTTCTTTGACCCCGCCATTGTGCGCGGTCTGGAATATTACACCGGTCCTGTGTTTGAGGCTGAGCTCCTCACCGAGACGCTAGATGAGAAGGGCAATAAGGTCCGCTTTGGCTCCATCGGTTCTGGTGGGCGCTATGATGACCTTGTGATGCGCTTCCGCGGTGAACGCGCCCCAGCTACTGGCTTTTCACTCGGTGTGTCCCGCCTCGTCGCGGCCTTGTCGGCATCGGGTCGCCCGCCCGAAGCGGCGCAAGGCCCTGTCGTTATCCTCGCCCTCGATGGGGATGCGATGGCGGGCTATATGCAAATGGCAGGTGAACTTCGTGCCGCAGGCATTGCCGCAGAAGTCTATCTCGGCACCTCTGGCATGAAGGCGCAGATGAAATATGCCGATCGCCGCAAAGCCCCGGTTGTCGTGATGGAAGGCAGCCAAGAACGCGACGCCGGAAAGGTCACGCTGAAAGACCTCAATCTCGGTGCGCAATTGGCCCAAGCGATTGAGTCGAACGAAGCGTGGCGGCGCGAGCGACCAGCCCAAGTCGAAGTGCCGCGCGCCCAATTGGTAGAAGCCGTCCAGGACATGCTGAAGCCATGAACCAAGAGACTGGTCCCAAGATGCAGGCCGCTTGGGCTGCTTTGAAGGCCCGGGGTGGGCAAGAGGTGGCTTTGCCGACCTTATTGCCGGCCGCTTTGGTGCTGGAATTGGCCGGCGAAGATGTGCGCCCGCGCCTCTATTTTGCGTCCGGGCCGGACGGGGCCGAACTGTGCTTGCGCGCCGACCTGACCATTCCTGCGGCTTTGCACTATGCCCAGAATGCGCAAGGCGATGATGAGCCGGCCGCTTGGGTGTGCGAGGGCAAGGTATTTCGTGCACCAAAGCCCGGTGAAGACCGCGCGCCTGAATTCGTCCAAATCGGCCTCGAACGCTTTGGCGATGCCGACCGGATTGAAGCCGATGTGACTGTGTTTCTGGCCGCGTGGGAAGCGTGCCAAGCGGCAGGCGAGCGCAATCTTTATGTCCGCCTCTGTGACGGTGGTCTGCTACCCCATATCATCGCCAAGGCCGATCTCCCCGATCCTTGGAACAGCGCGTTAGGCGAAGTGGCGAGCCATAAAAGTGCGCTGAAGCGCGTCTTGGCCCAAGCCACCGGGACGGGGCCTAGCCGTCAGATCAGTGCGCTGGAACGCACGATTGCCGAACTTGACCCCGAACGCGCCCGCAGCACGGTCGCAGAGGTTTTGACGTTGGCGAACCTATCGCTGCCCGGCAACCGGCAATTGAGCCATGTGGCCGATCGTCTGGCTGCGCGCGCCAAACGCGCCATCGCCAAACCCCTCGCGCCAGAACTGGCAGAGACCATGTCCAAGCTCATTCACCTCAGCAGCCAAGGCTCGCTGGCGGCAAGCTTGGATGAATGCGTCGCCTTGGCGGAGAAATTGGGCGTTGATTTGATGGATTGGCGGCAAGCGTGGACCTTGCGGCTCGACCGCATCCAGCAAGAGGCACCAGAGGCTTTGGCGCACGCCCATTTTGAAGCGCTCAGCCCAGAGGCTTTTGACTATTATGATGGCATGGCCTTCGATTTAGCCGTCGATCCAAGCTTTGCGCGACCTGTGGCGACTGGCGGGCGCTATGACACCTTGGTAGGCGAGATTTCATCGGGGGCACGTCATGCCCGTGCCGTCGGCTGTGTGATCCGCCCTGCACGCTTTGGAGGGCAATGAGATGGCGAGTGTGATCTTGGCGCTGCCCTCAAAAGGGCGTTTGAAGGAACAGTGTGAAGCGTGGCTGGCCAAGAAGGGCCTCGTCGTGCGCCAAACTGGGGGTGAGCGCGGCTATAGTGCGACGTTGGACGGGTTTGACGATGTGCAGATCCGCTTAGCCTCCGCCAGTGAAATCGGCAAAGCCTTGTTGGCGGGGGATATTCACCTTGGCATTACTGGCGAAGACATTGTGCGCGAAGCTGCTGGCGATGTGGATGCGCGCCTGACCATCGAAGCGCGCTTAGGCTTTGGCCGGGCAGATGTGGTGGTGGCGGTGCCCAATGGCTGGATCGATGTGGAGACCATGGCAGACCTCGCCGAAGTGGCCACCGACATGCGCCGTCAGACCGGACGACGGTTCCGCATCGCGACGAAGTTTACCCGCCTCACGGCACAATTCATGCGTGACCATCATGTTGCCGATCACCGCATCGTCGACAGCGCTGGCGCGACCGAAGGCGCACCCGCGGCGGGTATTGCCGAGGCCATTGTCGACATCACCACCTCGGGCGCAACTCTGACGGCCAACGCATTGAAGATTTTGGATGATGGGGTGATTTTGAAAAGCGAATCTTGCCTGATGAAGTCCAAGCTTGCCGATTGGAACGAGGCGACGCAGGCGACTGCCGCGCAGCTTTTTAATAGGCTGGGCTTGGATCGGTCGTAGGCCACGCGCGGTAGGGTGCATTCCGTACGGAATGCACCATCTCAAACAGCGCGGTCTTGGAAATAGCCTTTTCCACTCGGACAGCCTTTGCCGCAGGCTATGCCTAGGCAAAGGCTTTGGTCGAGTTTGAGCGCGCCAGATGGGGAGTCAAGGGGCGCGCTTCGCGCGTCGGCGTAGCCGATTGCACCCCTTGACTCCCCATCTGGCGCAAAGACAATTGTCGGGCGGCTTCAAGGTGAGCAGAGCGAGGCTTAAAGGCGTTCCAAGTCAAAAAAACCCCTAAGTTTAGAGTAACCTTAGTGCATTCCAAGGATG
>NZ_JBMLTR010000199.1:0-1329 GCF_049239865.1 Aquidulcibacter sp. | reverse complement strand
GGGACTATCAGGAATTTCGTGCGTGGGGGAGCCTGTAGGGAACGGAGGTGATTCCCGATGTCAGAGAAGAAGAGTTTACCCACGATAACGAATGAGGTTTTGGACCAGCTATTGGCGCAGGGAGATATCAAAGACGCCTTTGTGAGTGGCGGTTTGTTTGATGCCTTGAAGAAGGCGTTGGCTGAGCGTGTTTTGAATGCTGAGATGGATCATCATCTGGAGACTGATGCAGCTGAGCGACACGATAACCGGCGCAACGGGGTTGGCCGTAAGACGGTATTGACCGACACGGGGTCGATGGAGATCGCAGTGCCCCGCGACCGACAAGGCCGCTTTGATCCCCAGTTGATTGGCAAGTATCAACGTCGCTTTCCAGGCTTTGATGAGAAGATATTGTCGATGTATGCGCGGGGTATGAGCACGCGCGATATTCAAGGCCATTTACTTGAGATTTATGGCTTAGAAGTTTCGCCAGATCTGATCTCGACGGTGACAAATGCGGTCTTGGAGGAGGTCGGCGTGTGGCAAGGCCGGCCGCTTGAACCCACATATCCCATTGTTTTCTTTGACGCTATCAGGGTCAAAATACGCGACGAAGGGAGTGTCAAAAACCAAGCCATCCATATCGCCCTTGGCGTTCGCCACGATGGCCGCAAGGAGGTACTGGGTCTTTGGGTTGAACAAAATGAGGGGGCCAAATTCTGGCTCCGCGTCATGAATGAGCTCAAGGCACGCGGCACTGATGACATATTGATCGCGGTCGTTGATGGCCTCAAAGGTTTCCCAGACGCCATAAACGCCATCTTTCCCGAGACAATGGTACAAACCTGCATCGTCCATGTTTTGCGCAACAGCCTCGATTTATTGTCTTGGAAGGACCGCAAGCCTGTCGCCACAGCCCTCAAAGACATTTACCGCGCCACCAATGCCGACGAAGCTGAAAAGGCGCTGACGGCCTTTGAAGCAGGGCCATGGGGGCAACGATATGCCGCCATTGGCCAGATCTGGAGGCGGCAATGGAGCCAGATTATCCCTTTCTTCGGCTTTGGGCCTGATGTGCGTAAAATAATCTACACCACCAATGCGATCGAAGCCCTAAACGCCAAACTGCGAAGGGCCGTTCGCGCACGGGGCCACTTCCCAAGCGAAGAAGCCGCAACCAAATTATTGTGGCTGGTCTTGCAACGAACACAAAAAGACTGGACTATGGGGGCAAGGGAATGGTCAGCAGCTAAATCCCAGTTCGCCATCACGTTCGGTGAGCGCTTCATTCAGGCAGCCGCCTAAATGATAACCCGCTCCCCCACGCACGAAATTCCTGATAGTCCC
>NZ_JBMLTR010000198.1:0-1611 GCF_049239865.1 Aquidulcibacter sp. | reverse complement strand
GAGATTGTTGCCAATGTGGTCGATAAGTTCGTCCTGCAATTGGAAGCGCAATTGGCGGATCGTCAGGTGGAGATTGAATTGACCGATGCTGCGCGCAGTTGGCTGGCCGTCCGCGGCTATGATCCTGCCATGGGTGCCCGTCCGTTGGGCCGCTTGATCCAAGAATATATCAAGAAGCCGTTGGCAGACGAATTGCTGTTTGGCAAATTGAAGAAGGGTGGCCTTGTCCGCGTCGACGTCGAAAGCGAGCAGGCAGAGCAACTCACCTTCTTTTTCGAGCCCGCGCTGCCAAAGCCCGGTAAAAAGGGTGCAGCTCAGCCGGAAGCTGAAGATGCCGATTCAGGCAATTAAGGCTTGAGCGCTTTAGGCGTTTGAACTGATCTCGGCCGCAAGAAAGGCTTCTAATGCTTTTGTTGCGGCCGTGGGTCCGTGGCTTAGCTTTTCATTCAGCCAGGTGCGTTCATCCGCATCCAGACGGCCCGGCGTGCCGCCTGCAAACAACAGATGATTGCCAATGCCTTGGGCAAACAAAGTCGCCCAGCTCAGATCTTTTTGAGCGTCTGGGACCGCTTGGTCGAGCGCGCACAGCAAATCTGCTTCAACCCGGTCTACCGCGATACCAGACAGGCTGGCTGGGCCCATAACCATCGACCTTATCAGATTGACCTCATGGGCTTGGATCGTGTTGTCGGCCAAGACGCTCGCCTGCACCGCCCGCCATGCAAAACTGCGCAAGTTGGCGGGATAGACATTAGCGCGCGCAAATAATGCCGTCAGCACGCGAAGTTCTGTGGCGTCCAGGACCATCCCGTCAGCGGCAAAGGCATCAATCAGGACCTGCGCATCGGCTTCTGTCACGCCCAAAGCGGCGAGGCGTTCGTTATAGGTGGGCTCGGCGGGAACATCGGGAAGCGCATCAAACGTCAATGCGTCGAGTGTCCTTTTGATCGCGTGACACCAGTTTGGCGTAAGTTCATCTTCGCTATAGTGCGGCACTTCTCGCGTCAAAGCGTAATAGTCGGTCATGGCCTCGACAAAGAGGTCCGCCCAACCTGCTTCGCCAGAGGGACGTTTGCCGGCACGATGAATGGCGATCAAAGTTCGCGCCTCGGCCTGCGCGATCACACCATCCTGCATCATGGCGGCCCGAAGGGCTGCAACGCCAGACACGCTTTCGGTCTGTGTTTCAATGTCTGCCAGTGCCCGACTTACCCAGTTCGCCATAATCACCACTCCTGCGATGAGCGCTTTATGGCACGGGTGTCGTTACAATTACCTAAATGGGCATCTGAATGACGTGTCAGCTAAATCAGTTGAGGCCCATGGCTGGATTGCTGGCTTGGACAATCGTGATTTTCTGCCAGACTTTCTGCGAGAGATTGGTCGCCAATTGTTCGATGTCCGAAGCCGCATCGATCACATCGGGATCATTGAAGTCTTGCGCATAGAGCGCCGCCAACTTGCCAGAGAGCGACAGCATCTCAGAGCAATAATCCAGATACCGCACCAGTTCGAACGGCGAGAGCTTATGGTCCGGGCTTGCCTTGGTGCGCGCAGCCCCAAACATGACGGGGTCTTTGGTCAATTGGTGCATGTCGATGACATGGATGA
>NZ_JBMLTR010000197.1:0-1740 GCF_049239865.1 Aquidulcibacter sp. | reverse complement strand
TTCGTAATGATGGGGTCGCAGGTTCGAATCCTGTTTGCGGCACCAGTTTTTTCTTGGTGCCAGCACTACCTCAGTGGAAATTAAAGCCAGCAGCCATTTGTTCGAAATTGCTAGATTTTGTTACGCGACACCAACACTAACGGGGGTCTTGTGGCCAGACTTCCTATGACGACTCCTGAGCGCGCGGAGCAACATGCAACGTAGTTAGCCTCTGAGGTGGACGCACTAGCGCGAGATTGCTAAGTGTGGAATGCTTGAGACCGAAACCAAATTCCATAAGATATTGAAATGCAGTACATTAAATGGATCTTTGCTCTGTGCGCAACGCTGCCCTCGATTGTGTCGGGAGCGCCTTTTGATTTAACGAAGGCAACGTCAGGATATCTTTATTTCAATTTGGCGGGCGCTGATATGGCCCGCCATGATGGCGAGCTCAAGAATTGTATTAGCCATTGGGCTTCTGGGATCCGTCCGGAACCTGCTCCCTATACCGCAGGCATCGTCGGCATCATTGTGATCGACTCCATGAATGCACACTGGGAAGGTGCGCGCAAAGATATTAATATCGAACATTGCATGGTTGCTAAGGGGTGGCAACTTGTCCGCTTGCCAGATGAAGAAGGCGAACGCCTAGCCAAGTTGCATCGAAACGAATTGGTGCAGGCTTTGTCACCGTATGTCAGCGCGGAGCAACCTAAGGGTGAAATCGTTCGGACCTGGAAAAATGAGACAATCTATCAAAGTACCCTTATCGGGAAGAGTCCCGAGCCAGCCAAAAGAACTCTCCTCAGCGCACTTGCAATTTCGGCCGACAACCCAGAAATTCCGGGTATTACAAGCATCCATGAGGTGACCCGCAAGGAAGCTCATGAAGCTCGAAAGCGGCAGCATATATTTGGAATAAAGACGAACAAGCTCGTTGAAGCTACGGCCCTTCAACCAGGTCAAGTGCGATTAATCTATAGTGTCAGGAGCAGCAAGAAAAAGCGTCAGATTTTGACCTTCATTGAGCGATCAGATCCATCCGACCCTATGGGCAGCAACTTCTTCGGAGTGTTTGGCGAACGGGATGCCTTGCCTCTGCCCGACGGGACATTCTTGAGTCATCGGTCAGTTCTGGTACCGGCTGGTCTTTGGTTTGTACAAGGCCCACTTGTGAACTTGGACAATTGCCTAGGCGCCCCATCATTCGAAGCCAAAGATGGTACAACGGCCTATCTTGGTACGTTTGATACAACGACTGACAAAATCGGTGTTAGCATGGACATGACGATGATTAACGAGGCACTTTCTCAGAGCGGCATTGGTGCTACGCCAGTCCAATGGCAAAATGGGTTCACTTATCCTTGTCGTCAAACCTTAATGTATGCACTTGAATTTGAAGGGTTCCCCTTCCTTGAAAACTATAAATGGGGTTCGCAAGGTCGAAAGAGCCGCTAGAGGTAACCCATGACGCACCATGATCAAGCAATGCCTGAGATCATCGATGCTGAGCGGCAGCCAAATCACTCAGAACGGTTCAAGGCCCCACTTCGCTTGCCTTGAAGCCGCCGGACAATTGTTATTGCGCAAGCTGGGGCGTCAAGGGGTGAAATCGGCTTCGCCGACGCGCCAAAGGCGCGCCTCTTGACACCCCAACTTGCGCGCTGAAACTCGAACGAAGCCTTTGCCTAGGCAAAGCCTGTGGCAAAGGCGTGTGTGGACGCCCTGGTTTTTGCAAGTGCTTTTTCAGTTTGTTTG
>NZ_JBMLTR010000196.1:0-1524 GCF_049239865.1 Aquidulcibacter sp. | reverse complement strand
CGGCGCAAATCTGGATGGCCTGAGAAGAGGATGCCATACATATCAAAGGCTTCCCGCTCAAACCAATCTGCCGCAGGCCACAAACCAAAAGCCGAAGCAACGGGCGTATCTTCGTCGGTCGACACTTTGACCCGAATGCGCACATTCTTGCTCATGGACAGGAGATGATAGACCACTTCAAAGCGCTCTGCGCGTTCTGGATAGTCGGCACCGCACACATCGATAAAGGTCGAGAAGCTTTCGATATCGCGCAAGTGCTGGAGCACCGCTAAGATATCGTCACGGCGTACAACAACGGTCAACTCACCGGTCGACTGCGTCGCAGACAGGATGGATGCACCTAGAGCCGACGTCAGGCGCTCTTGCAGATCAGCCAAAGCGCTCATCGTTCGATTGTTCCTTCACGACGGATTTTCTTCTGCAATTGCAGGATGCCATACATCAAAGCTTCCGCAGTCGGCGGGCAGCCCGGCACATAGATGTCGACTGGCACAATACGGTCACAACCGCGCACGACGGCATAGCTATAGTGATAATAACCACCGCCATTGGCGCACGAGCCCATGGAGATCACATAGCGCGGGTTTGGCATTTGGTCATAGACCTTGCGCAAAGCTGGGGCCATTTTGTTGGTCAAGGTGCCGGCCACGATCATCACGTCTGACTGACGTGGGCTGGCGCGCGGGGCAAAGCCAAAGCGCTCCATATCATAGCGCGGCATAGCGGCCTGCATCATCTCAACCGCACAGCAGGCAAGACCAAAGGTCATCCACATCAGCGAACCGGTGCGCGCCCATGTGATCAGAT
Source organism: Aquidulcibacter sp. (assembly GCF_049239865.1). Taxonomy (NCBI): domain Bacteria; kingdom Pseudomonadati; phylum Pseudomonadota; class Alphaproteobacteria; order Caulobacterales; family Caulobacteraceae; genus Aquidulcibacter; species Aquidulcibacter sp. The sequence continues at coordinate 717 of NZ_JBMLTR010000196.1, read as the reverse complement.
CGTCAGCGGCGGCAACCACAAAGCCCTTATCGGCCAATTCGTCCGACAGGCCCGAGAAATAGGGGTCATTGGGAATGACAGGGCCAATATTGTCGAGTGTGGCGGGAACTGAGCCCGCGCGTGGGGGAAGCTTTAGTTCCATTCCAAAGCACCTTTCTTCCACTCATAGATAAAGCCGACCAACAAGATGCCAAGGAAGCTCATCATCGACCAATAGCCGAAGGGTCCAATGTCATCGAGCGCTAACACCCAAGGGAAAAGGAAAGCAATTTCCAAGTCGAACAGAATGAAAAGGATCGACACCAGATAGAATTTCACGTCAAACTTCATGCGGGCATCGTCAAACGCATTAAAGCCGCACTCATAGGTCGACACTTTTTCAGGGTCGGGGCTCGAAGGCGCTAACACCCAAGACGCCAGCATGAAGGCGCAACCAAGGCCTGCGGCAATCACCAGAAAGATCACGATGGGGAGAAAGTCGAGCAGAAAAGCGTTTGAGACCAGGGTCTGCTGAACGCCTGAACCGGCTTGGTTGACTGCTGACACTGCACTGTCGGCCATGTGTGCCCTCTTGAAACGTCTCTTTGAGCTGCCCGCAGCGCTAGCCTGCCGAAGCAATCGAATCTGATTTTACTAGGCTGGAGTGGGCTTTGGCGCAATGCGCGAAGGCGGTAAAGTCCTGCGAAATGTCTTTAAAGATCAGCCCAAGCTGGCAAA
>NZ_JBMLTR010000195.1:0-1037 GCF_049239865.1 Aquidulcibacter sp. | reverse complement strand
GGAGATGTTGCGGTTAATACGGTTTGCAAGCAGTGAATGAAGGAAAGATGAAGCTGAAATGCTTCTTCCACACCCCGATGCAGAGCTTTGGCCGTCGAAATGCACTTCAAACGAAATTCACTTATAAAGTTCATTCAAATAGGCCGCGACCCGAACCCCAGCTTGCATAAGACGTGTGTCTAAAGCCTCATTTTGCTGGAAGGCGTAAGTGTAACCCAAACGAGTGTCTGCAGGATAGATTGTGTCGCGCAAGGCGGCGCTCTCCGCCACCCACACCAAAGGATCAGGATTTGCCCAGTCTTTCAGGTTTTGCGGGGTGATGCGGCGGCTCAACCAAGCCGTCATCTCGGTATAGGACAATTGCTGGCGATCAATCAGATTGCCATCCCAAACCGCGTGCAGATTGGTATCCTCGCGGCCAAACTGAACCTTCACGTCATTGCCGCCGCGATCGGTGCCATTGCCGACGTGAAGCGGCTGGTGCAAATCACCAATATTATGGATGGTAAATCGTAAGGCCAATTGCTTATCCGCTAGGCGGGCATTTGGATCGCGCAACGTGACGGCAAAGCTTTTCAAGGCGCTAACCGCATCGCCTTCGGGTGGTGCACCAATTTCTGCATAGGTCTTGCCAGCGGGAATTGTCACATAATGCCAAGGGTTGGCTGTCTTCTGCCAGAATACTTCCGGGCTAGAGCGCATTTCATCTGGCCAAGTCGAGGCTTCGGCCAACGACTCTGTGCCCAACACGGCTTTTACCGCTTTTGCGGCCTTTTTTGACAAGAGAGGCTCACCAATGGCCCCGGTCACCCGATGCCCATTTTGCCCCCAAGCCCATGCGGGCGAGCTACTTAGGAATATCAACATAGCGACCAAAAACGCACGCATCCACATACCTCTAACCCGTGCGACGCCGAAGACCACCCTGCATCGCCTAACTCGATTTTAGGGGGTGCATGGGACGGCTTCAAGCCAATCACAGGTCAATACATGGCTGTTGCTGTCAATTCCTGTTAAAGAGCGCTTCGAAGTTTTGC
>NZ_JBMLTR010000194.1:0-3304 GCF_049239865.1 Aquidulcibacter sp. | reverse complement strand
GCGCTGAAAGAGCAAGCGGCCCGCATCGTATTTCAAGAGCCGCGTTTGCTGCCGTGGGCCAGCGTCAAGGACAATGTCGCCGTTGGCCTCGGCGAAGGCCAATCGGGCAAGGCTGCAGATCAACAAGCTGCGGCGATCCTCGATGAAGTGGGCCTTAAGGGGCGCGAAGGTCTGTGGCCGTCCCAGCTTTCGGGTGGAATGCGGCAACGTGTGGCCTTGGCCCGCGCGCTTGTTTCGCAACCAACTTTGTTGGCCTTGGACGAACCATTGGGCGCACTGGACGCCTTGACCCGCATTGATATGCAGGCGCTCCTCGAAGGGGTGTGGCAAGATTTGGGCTTTACCGCTTTGATGGTTACCCATGATGTGGGTGAGGCTGTGGCGCTCGGCGACCGCGTGATCCTGATTGATCATGGCCAAGTGGTGTTGGATTTGCCCGTCGACCTGCCCCGCCCGCGCAAACGCGGTACGCCAGAGTTTGCCGCCCTTGAGGGCCAAATCCTCGACAAATTGTTTGGTGATGACCCCCGCGCGCGGGAAGCGCATTAGGCCGATATAAAAAAGGGCTGAGGTCGCCTGACCCCAGCCCCTTCTTTAGACCAAAAGCCCAGCTTTAGCCCCCCGCGATTTCGCTCATCTCAATCGCACGACCGGTTGCCGCCGATAGCTCTGCTGCTGCACCCATCCGCACGGCTTGCAGGCCGTCTTGGGCCGTCACCTGGACTGGCGCGCCGTTCAAGATCGCGTCGATCCAAGCCCGCTGTTGATAGAAGGTCGCGCCAAAGTGCGAGCCGGCCTCGAGTGCGACGGGATCGACATGGATGGTTTCGCGCGTGACTTGCTTAGGCTGGCGGAAGCCAACCCGTGGGCTCATCACCATTTCACCGGGGGGGATCAGCACGTCGAGGCGGGCTTTATCGCCGGTTGCCGAAATTTCTTCCTGATGCTCGGCGCCATCGGCGAACATGCACAGATCGAGCATGGCGCGCGTGCCATTGGCGAAATCGACGACAGTAAAGCTGTTGTCGATAATGTCAGGCTTGCGCCCGTCATAGCGTTCGTCTTGGTGATTGATGTCCATATTGCCCGAGCAATAGACTCGGGTTGGCTCGGACTGGATGATATGGCGCATCAGATCGAAGAAGTGGCAGCACTTCTCCACCATCGTCCCGCCTGTATTGGCCGAGAAACGGTTCCAATCATCGACCTTCTGCAAGAAGGGGAAGCGATGTTCACGGATCGACACCATCATCAGGCGGCCGACATCGCCGCGATGTACGCGGGTCACAAATTCCGTCGCGGGTGGCATGAAGCGATATTCCATCCCCACCCAGAACACGCCTTTATAGGTGGCGGCTTGGTCGCGGATGCGGGCGGCGTCTTCGGCTGTCGTGCACAGGGGCTTTTCGCACAAAACGTGCACGCCGCTTTTGAATACGGGCTGTAACACATCGTGGTGGGTGAAGTTTGGCGAGGCGATGACGACGGCATCGACGAGGCCAGCGGCCAAAAGCTCATCCCCTGTCGCAAAGGTCGCCACATTAGCGCCTGCAGGGCCGAGCATACCTTTACCCAAAGCCAGCATCTTTTCGGTCGGGTCTGCCAAAGCTGTGATTTCAACTTCGGGCATCAGCTTCAAATTATTGATGTGCTCATAGCCCATCATGCCTGTGCCAATGACTCCCACCCGTATTTTGCCGCTCATGACCTCTCCCCGAAGCTGCGTTGACTCGTTATAAGACATCTTAAGCATAATGGCGGGCGATACACGCCCTCTTGGCAGTATGAGGAAATAGTCATGGCCCGTAATCCTGTTGAAGTCAGTTGGTTTTCCGCCCTGTGCGATGACGATTACGAGTTTTTGGGCCATTCTGAGCCGGCGCTGCAGTCTAGCTGGGAACATTGCCGCAATATCGCGCTGACCGCTGAGAAGAATGGCTTTGACAATATCCTGCTGCCATCGGGCTATCAGCTGGGCATTGATAATACCGTGTTTGCCGCTGGCATTGCCGGTTTGACCAGCCGGATGCGTCTCTTGCTGGCCATTCGGGTCGGTGAAATGTGGCCGCCACAGGTTGTGCGGCAATTGGCCACGCTGGATCGGATGATGCAGGGCAGGCTGGCTGTGAACTTCATTTCTTCCGAAATGCCCGGCGAAACCATGGGCTCTGCCCCCCGTTACGCGCGCACCTTGGAAGCGATGGAGATCCTGCGCGCCTGGATGAATGGCGAGACGGTTAAGCATCAGGGCGAATTCTTCCAATTTGATCTGGCCCCACCCCGCATCACGACACAATCAGGTAAGTCGCCTTATTTCTATTTCGGTGGACTGTCGGAAGACGCACGCGAAGTCGCGGCTAAAGCTGCCGACGTATACCTGATGTGGCCCGACACGGTGGCCAATTCCAAGGCCGTCTTGGAAGATATGAATGCACGCGCTGCCAAATATGGCCGCACGCTTAAGCACGGCTTCCGCGTCCATGTCGTGGTGCGCGAAACCGAAGCCGAAGCGCGCGAAGCCGCCAATCGTCTTCTCAGCAAACTCGACGCAGCCACCGGCGACGCGATCCGCGCCAAGTCCTTGGATGCCACATCCGTGGGTGTGCGTCGTCAAGCCGAACTGCGCGAAGCCGCCAGCGCCAATGATGGCTATGTAGAAGACAATTTGTGGACCGGCATTGGCCGCGCCCGCTCTGGCTGTGGTGCCGCCATTGTTGGCGATCCAGACCAAGTGCTGGCCAAGATCAACGCTTACCGGGACGTCGGGTTCGACGCCTTCATCCTATCAGGCTATCCCCATGCGGCCGAGTGCGACCTGTTTGGCCGCTATGTGCTGCCAAAGCTGGATCACGGCCTTCTGACGATCTAGCCGCCCTTAAAGCGAGATGGTCGCGCTGAGCTTGTCGGCCAGCGCGGCCGAGCCGCCGACAAAGATTGTGTGCGTGCCGGGCTCTAACCGCCAAGTGTGGGTCGCGACGTCGCGATAGCGCAGATCATCTGCATCCACGTCAAAGCGGATCACTTTGGTCTCGCCGGGCTCTAATGCGACGCGGGAGAAGGCCTTCAAGACCTTGGCAGGACGATCCACGACGCAGCCCGGGAAGCCAACATAGAGCTGCGCGATTTCTTCGCCCGTGCGGTCACCCAAATTGGTGACGCTGACTTGGGCCTGAAAGCCCGTTTTCGACCGGCGCAAGCTCAAAGCGCGATAGCCGTAACAGCTGTAGGACAAGCCATGGCCAAAGCCATAGCGCGGTTCAATCTGCTCGCGCGCAAACTTGGTATAGCCATGCCAATAATCGTA
>NZ_JBMLTR010000193.1:0-14268 GCF_049239865.1 Aquidulcibacter sp. | reverse complement strand
CGACACCCGCGATAAAAGCGTCTCACGCTCACTCCGCGGCACAAAGAACTAAGCCTCGTTCCAAACAATCATTGACACCATGACAAAGAGCGGCCCAAACAGGGCCGCTCTTTTGCTATCAGCAAAGCGAAACGGATGGGGAAAACCTCGATGGCTGCGGATTGGTCACAATGTAAGCCCGTCAAGACCTATGAAAACGTTGATCTGGCGCTTTTCCAGAGCACGATCCAACCCGCTCATAAACCTGCTATCCTGCGCGGTCTCGTGCGCGACTGGCCGATCGTCCAAGCTGGCTTGATTTCGGATCAAGAGATCTGCGCTTATGTTAGCCGACACGCGACAGAGGCGCCGGCAAATTGCTTTTTTGCGCCGCCGGAAATCAAAGGGCGCTTTGGATACGGGCCTGACCTTCAAGAATACAACTTTGATGTGCGCTCTGCCTCTGTTGAAACCCTTTTAAGCATTTTGTTACGACTGCGCGACGTCGAGAACCCGCCGAGCATGTATGCAGGGGCTTTACCCTTCCCACAATTTTTCCCCGCTCTCTCGATAGAATGTCCGATGCCCTTATTGGGTCCCAAGACGGCAACCAAGGTGTCATTGTGGATTGGCAACCAAACTCGCACAGCCGCGCACTGGGACCTTCCGCAAAACTTAGCCTGTGTGGTGGCTGGCAAGCGTCGATTTACCCTGTTCCCGATTGAAGAGCTGAAGAACCTTTATATTGGCCCGCTCGATCATACCCTAGCAGGCCAACCCATCTCCTTGGTGGACTTCAAGGATCCAGACCTAACAACCCATCCGCGCTTTGCGGACGCGATGAAGGCGGCCAAGATTGCAGACCTGGAGCCGGGGGACGTTCTCTATATGCCAAGCTTATGGATTCACCATGTCGAATCCTTGACCCCCGTTGGCATGCTGGTGAATTTCTGGTGGCGAGATGGACCAGAGCATTTAATCACCCCAAGCTTGACCCTTCAGCATGCACTCCTGACCTTGCGCGACTTACCCAAAGCAGAAAAGCAAGCTTGGAAGGCGGTCTTCGACCACTACATCTTCCAGTCGGACGAAGACCCCATGGCCCATATCCCTGAGCCAGCACGCGGCGTTTTTGGTCCAATCACGCCCGACAGCCTCGCCAAAATCAAAACACGCCTCCGTCAGTCGCTCGACTCGGACTAAGGCAGCTGCATTTTTCCCACTTTAGGAGAATTCTTAAGGCCAAACTCCCTTCGTTGGCACGAAACCAGCAACCCTACTCCCAACACCGGCCAAGTGTGCCGGAAAGAGACAGATCTCAAGATCGTGGAGTAGAACATGGCACAGGCAAAGTATCTCATCGCAACTGCAGCCGTCTTGGCGTTTATCCCAGCTATCGCCAGCGCACAGCATGCGCCTTATGAAGTCCTGAATGGCCAAGTCCAAATGGGCGATGCCGTTGCTACTCTGAACGTCGAGTTCCAAACAAGCCACGGCACCGCTGCCAACAACCTTTCTGCTGGTAATACCATGTCGGCTAAAGCGGTTGAGCAGAGCATGAATGTATCCAACACTCAGACGCTGCGCGGCACTGTCTCGGCAACGAATTTGGTGACCGGCCAGAATGCACGTGGTGTCACGCAAAGCACTGCCGTCGCCCACGGCAATGCTGCTCAAGTTGAAGGCTGCTGCGCCACCATCGGCATTGATTCAACCCAAACGGCACAAGCTGGCACCAAGATCACCGCCACTTCGAACATCAACGTCGGTTCGGCTGACTATCTCATCTCTGGTGCTCAAGCCACGGCGAACAGCTTTGGCAGCTTCACCAAGAATGGCTACACCCAAGGCAAAGTGACCCAAACCAGCGCTGCAAAGGTTGACGCTTCTTCGAAAGTGACCGCTTGCTGCAACAATGGTGCAATCTCGTCCAACGCCATTGGCGCGGCGAACTCAGCCCGCTGGGAAGGTGAATCGGCCACGATCTTTGCTGAAGTTGACCAAAACAACACCGCTGAAGTCACCACCACTTCGACCGTTGACGTCAACAGCGCAACCAATGTTTCAAGCGGTGCAGCTGCCGCCGGCAACTTGGCCGAAATTCAAAATAAATGGGGCTATGCTCAAATGAGCGGCTCGCAGAACAACAGCGGCAATGTTTCTTCGAGCTCTGTTGTCAATCTCGACAATTTCGAAGGCTTTGCAATGACTGGCTCCAACTCGGTTGGTAACTCGGCTCTGTTGTCGAACTTGGGCTCGGACGTTTCAATGTTCATGGACCAAAACAACAGCGGCAATGTCTCGGCAACCACCAACTTCTCGGGTGCATCGGCCAATGGCGGCGTAGGCCAAGCGACTTCGTCTGCAGTTGGCAATGCCATCACCGCTTACTCCTGCGCTTCGTGCGGCAATGAGAGCGTTTTGGTTGAAGGCCGCACCACTCAATACAACAGTGGCAATGTAACCGCGACCACCACGTTCAACGGCGGCAACATGGGCATGATCTCGGCTAGCGCATCGGCAATCGGCAACAGCGCTACCTTCGTGGCTCAACGTAGCGGCCACTAAGCTTTCCTGAACACGAAACAAAAAGGCGGCCCGAAAGGCCGCCTTTTTTGCGTTCCGATGGGCTCGAAATTCAGAGCAACTCTTCGGGCCGCACGTCAAAACTTTTGTTGCAGTATTCGCAACGGACCCGGATGAGACCGTCGGCCTCAATCATGTCCGACGCAGCCTCTGCCCCGAATTGCTTGAGCAGAGCGAGAATCCGCTCGCTAGAGCAGGTGCAGGCTGTTTCGATGGGCCGGGCTTCAAATAGACGCACGCCATCTTCGTGGAACAAGCGGAATAGCAAGTCACCAGCTGACAAATCAGCATTGATCAACTCACGGTCTTCCAAGGTTTCAAACAGGATTGAGGCATGCTCCCATGCCATCGCGGTGTCTCCACGCGCACTGTCACCGGCGACCTGCTGAATTAAAGCCCCACCTGCCCGCCATTGTGACCGGCCTGCTGGGCCTTGGGTCTCTGCGCAAGCGATTCGGATCCGGGTTGGAATTTGCTCGGACTGGGCAAAATAGAGTGCCGCGGCTTCCGCCAATGTATCGCCTTCCAGCGCGACCGTACCTTGATAGCGGTCCATGTCATCGCCTTGATCCACCGTCATGGCAAAGAGGCCAGGTCCAATCAATTCAGGCAATGTCGGCTCAGCATTTTCAGCCAATAGCTTAGCCAAAGCCACGCCATCCACATTGGCGTAACCGCGAAGCGCACCATTGGTTCGATACTCTGCGACGATGAAGCGGACCGGACCTTCAAGGCCATTCTCGCCTTGCACCTGAATGATGAGCTTGCCATCGAATTTCAGCGAGGCCCCGACTAAAGCCGCCAAGGTGAGCATTTCGCCCAATAAACGCGCGACACAATCGGGATATTGATGACGCTGCAGGATTTCATCGACGGTTGCCGGACCCAAACGCACTATACGGCCGCGTACCGGTTCGCCATCGATTTGAAAGGCCGCGACAATATCGTCGGCGGCTGCCATCAAGTCTGCGTCAGGATCGGAGGGATTGGCATCAAACGTCATTGGCTCGCCCCTTGCGCCAAGCACCAAGTCAGAACAGCTTTTTGAGCGTGGATCCGGTTCTCCGCCTCGTCAAAAATCCGACTTTGTGGGCCATCCATCACGGCATTGGTCACTTCCTCGCCGCGATGGGCGGGCAAACAATGCAAGAAAATCGCCTTTGGCTTAGCTTTCGCCATCAAAGCCTCATTGACCTGATAGGGCCCGAGCGCCTGCATACGCTCACCCACATTGGTATCGCCCATCGAGACCCAGGTGTCGGTCACCACGCAATCTGCGCCAGTGATCGCCTCTGCAGGGTCGTCAAACACCTCAACAACAGCCCCAGCGGCACGCCCAGCCACCAAAACCTCTTCAGAAGGTCGGAAGCCTGCCGGGCAAGCCGCAGCCACCTGGAAGCCCAGTTTTGCGGCAGCGTGGATAAAGCTGGTCAGCACATTATTGCCATCGCCCGCCCAAGCGATCTTCGCACCTTTCAACGTAATGCCCGCTTCTTCCAAAGTCATGAGGTCGGCCAAAATCTGGCATGGGTGCGAGAAATCGGTCAAAGCATTGATGACCGGCACGGTTGCATATTCCGCCAATTCCAAAAGGCTAGCGTGACTATTGGCGCGCAAGGCAATGACATCAACCATGCGCGACAAAACACGCGCGGTGTCAGCAATGGATTCACCCCGACCCAATTGGCTGGTTGCAGCATCCATGACCAGCGTCTGTCCACCCAATTGGCGCATCGCCGCATCGAAAGACACGCGCGTGCGGGTTGAATTTTTCTCGAAGATCGCTGCTAGCACGTGGCCAGCGAGCGGCGCATCGGCATCGACTTTGCCTTTGGGCCAGCCTTGGCGCGCCCGTTTACGCGCATGGGCCTCATCGAGAATAGCCCGAACCTCCTCTGGGGTGAGGCTATCAATATCCAGAAAGTGACGCATAGCGAATTGTCCAGTCAGGCCGATTTAAGCGGCTGCTTTAACCTCTGCCTGGGCAGCAGCCAAAGCTGCATCCAGAATGGAGATGGCTTCAGAAACATCGTCTGGCGACACGATCAAAGGTGGGGCCATCCGCAAGACATTCTGGCCAGCGGTACCAACCAGCATCCCGCGCTCAAAGCACAATTGGCGCACTTTCAAGGGGTCGATGGTCAACTTCAGGCCGGCCAACAGCCCCTTGCCGCGCACATCAACCACGAGATCTGGATACCGATCTTTCAGGCCTGCCAAGGACTGATGCAGGTGATTAGAGATATCACGCACATGCTCAAGGAATTCAGGCTGGTTGATCTCGTCAAAGGTCGCGTGGCCCACAGCCATTGCCAAGGGATTGCCGCCGAAAGTCGATCCATGCACGCCACGAACCATGCCGCTGGCTGCTTCTGCTGTGGCTAAGCAGGCCCCCATTGGGAAACCACCACCCATGCCTTTTGCAACCGCCATCACATCCGGGGTAATGCCAGCCCATTCGTGGGCGAACAATTTGCCGGTCCGCCCAGCACCGGATTGCACTTCGTCGAAAATCAACAGGATGTCATGCTCGTCGCACAAAGCGCGCAAGCCCTGCAAGCACTCGTTTGGCACTGCGCGTACGCCACCTTCGCCCTGGACAGGCTCTAAGATAATGCCAGCCGTTGTGGGGCCAATCGCCGCCTTCAGCGCTTCATGATCGCCGAATGGCAATTGACGATAGCCTGGCAAAGGCGGGCCAAAGCCTGCCAGATAATTCGGGTTGGCCGCAGCATTGATCGCACCATAAGAGCGGCCATGGAAAGCGCCTTCAAAGCCCAAAATCTCAATCCGCTCTGGATTGCCCTTGGCCGAATGATATTTGCGGGTCAGCTTCAAGCAGGCTTCAATCGCCTCAGTCCCAGAATTGGCGAAAAATACGACGTCAGCAAAAGTGGCATCGGTGTATTTTTGTGCCAGTGAGCGCTGAAGCTCTGTCTGATACATGTTGGACATGTGCCAGATTTTGTTCGCCTGCTCCGTCAAGGCTGCCACCAGCTTTGGGTGGCAATGGCCGAGACTGTTGGTCGCAATCCCTGCGATGAAGTCGAGATAGCGCTTACCCTCAGCCGTAAAGACTTCGACGCCTCGCCCTTGCACGAAATCGGCTGGGGCGGGGGAATAGACGGGCATTAACGGGGCAGCGCTCACGGATCATTCTCCAAGTCATGGGCCAAATCATGGGCCAAATCATGTATGTGTGCCGATTGGAGCAAACGAAAAAGGGCCCAGCCTCTGCTAGGTCCCTCGTTCGAAGCCAAATCGGACGGGGGCCTTTTACAGCCTTATGCGCGCATGCGCCACCCCGTCTTGAACACCCGCCAACAGGTGAAGACCAGCACAAGGCTGATCAGGCCAGTCGACATTGCGCTCGTCATCACATCGGCATCGGCATGTCCTGTAAAGCCATAGCGAAAGCCATCAATCAGATGAAAGACCGGATTCCAGAGTGACATCGTATGGAACGGTTCTGGCAGCACCTTGATGGAATAAAATGTGCCCGACAAGAAGGTCAAAGGCGTGATCAAGAAGCTGGTGACAAAGGCCAGATTATCGAACTTATCCGCCCAAATCCCACCCAAGACACCAAAAGCGCCAAACATGATCGCCCCGGTCAAACCGAAATATAACGTCCAGCCGATATGCTTGGGTATCACATTGGCAAAGATGGTGATCGACACGGCCATGGCGAGCGCCACCAAAAGCCCTCGCGTTGTGGCCCCAGCGATAAAGCCAGCGGTCAGTTCCCCAGCCGACAAGGGCGGCATCAAGAAGTCCACCGTCGTGCCTTGAACTTTTGCGACAATCAAGGACGACGAGGAATTGGCGAACGCGTTCTGAATGATCGACAACATGATCAGACCAGGTGCCAAGAAGTCCGCAAAGGGGATGCCGCTCATCATCCGCTTGTCCGCCCCAAAGGCCATGACAAACACCACCATCAACAGCCAAGTGGAGACAACTGGGCCAAAAATCGTTTGAACGGCCACTTTCCAAAAGCGGCGTACTTCGCGCTGATAGAGCGTTTGCAGGCCGATCCAATTCAAAGCGCCATAGGCGCGCGGTGCTGGGGGAGTCGCAAGTTGAGTCATGCTGCTAGTTTGACCTCACAGCGCTGTGAAGGAAAGGCCTTTCGCACACCCCGAACAGCTTGCTTACAGAATGTGCGCCACAAGCAAGGATCAAGGAACGCCAAGTACCCCCAAAAAAACGGGCTTGACATTGCTCGAGGAATGGCAGATATTTCTGTCATGACAGAAATTACAAGCACTACAGACAAACTCCCGGCCGCGGTCGAAGCCTTCGTTCTTCATTGGGGCGACCTTGGTGGGCAATGGGGCGTCAATCGCTCCGTCGCACAGATTCAGGCACTCCTGATCTTATCTGAACGGCCCTTGACCGCCGAGGAGATCGCCGAAAAGCTCGGTATGGCGCGTTCCAATGTGTCTAACAGCATCAAGGAGCTTTTGAATTGGAAGCTTGTTATGCGGGTGCCCGTCATGGGTGACCGACGCGACTATTATGTTGCCGAAACCGACCTTTGGCAGATGGCAAGCAAAGTGGCTCAAGGTCGTAAAGAACGCGAGATTGATCCGATGGTCACAGCCATTCGTGCAGCCATGGAACATGCAGACGACCCCAAGATCAGCCCGGTTGTCCGTGAGCGCTTGAAAGGCATGCATGATTTCATATCGACGGTGGAAGGTTGGTATAGTCAGATGATCCACGTTCCGCCTCAGCAAATCATGGGTTTGATCAAGCTTGGGTCGAAAGTCGTCAGCCTCCTCAACTTTGTCGGGCGTAAGGATAATGCGGACAAGGGAGACGGATAAAATTTGCCATTTAATTTCTCTGATTACAGAAATAACTAATCATACAGGAGACGGGGACATGCGCAGCACGGCAAAGCTTAAATCTGAAAAACAGGCGACAACGCCTGCCGTTACGAGCACCGTTGACTTAGCAGACCTGCGCTTTCGCAACCTGCTCGGCAAGCAGGGCTGGGCCCAATTGCCAGATGCCGTTCGCCTTCGCTTTGGCAAGCGCTTAAACGCCGGCGAATCTGCAACCTATGCCGGACAAGTCCTCACCTGCCGGATGAAAACCAGCGGATGGATGTTAGCCCAGGCCAGTCGCCTTATTGGTGCCCCCTTGCCATTGGATCGAGACAGTGGTGTCGCAGCTATTGTCAGTGTTACCGAACATGGCCCTAGCGGGGGGCAGACTTGGACCCGGATCTATGCCCGTAAGCGCGGCTTTCCCCAGGTGATCCATTCAGCCAAACGATTTGCGGGACCAACAGGTCTAGAAGAATATCTTGGTGGTGGTTTCGGGATCGCATTGTGCGTCAGCCCAATTGAGGGTGGGATACGTTTTTCCAGTGATCACTATTTTTTACAAATCGGACGTTTGCGACTGCGCATTCCGAACCTGCTCGCACCCGGACTATTGACCATCGATCATGCCGATTGTGGTGGCGGCACATTCACTTTCACGCTCGCCCTGCGTCACGCATTGCTTGGTGAAGTCTTCTTTCAACACATCCATTTCTGCGACCAAGCCAATGAGCTAGGAGGCCTCAATCATGACTGACATTCTCTGGATGTTTATTTTTGCGCAAATGATGATGGGTGCGTTTGACACCATACATCACCACGAGGGCACAGAACGCTTGGCTTGGCGCCCATCACAACAGGTAGAGCTAAACCTGCATGGCGTGCGCAACTTGGCCTATGCTTTGATGTTCACAGCGCTGGGTTGGTTCGAGCCAATGGGCCTGTGGGCAAGTGCCCTGTTGGCGTTATTGGCTGGCGAGTTACTGATCACGCTATGGGATTTTGTTGAGGAAGATCGAACCCGCCACTTGCCCAGCAGCGAACGGGTGACCCACACATTGCTGACCCTCAATTACGGCGTCATCTTGGCGATGCTGGTTCCTTGGCTGATCGGGCTGGCGCAGCTGCCAACGGCACTGCCTACAAGCTATCACGGCATCATGAGCTGGTTCTGTGCCATTTCTGCTGTTGGCGTTATCTTCTCCGGTTTACGGGATTTGCATGCTGCACAGCGGACAACTCGGTTGACGGAGCGCGCCCCCGCCACCCTCGCCACCGCGCTTCCGCCACAGCAAACGGTGCTGATTACTGGTGGCACCGGGTTTATCGGCAGTCGGTTGGTGACAGCACTCGTCGCGGCAGGGCACCAAGTGATGCTCTTGACCCGAAACCGCGCAAAGGCAGGGCAGCTTACTGCCGCAAGCCCTGTGCGGTACATTGAGTCACTGGACGAAATCACCAAGGAGACGCGGATCGACGCGATCATCAATCTAGCGGGTGAACCCATATCTGATGGGCTGTGGACGAAACGAAAGCGGCTATCCATTGTTCGGTCACGCCTTGCGACCACCTATTCCATCTTGCGCCTTATCGCCCGGCTTAGCCACAAGCCTTCAGTGTTCGTCAGTGGCTCAGCCATTGGCTGGTACGGCCTGCGCGGGGATGAAATGCTCACGGAGGCAAACACTGGTGCCCCCTGTTTCTCACGCCGCGTTTGCGTCAGCTGGGAAAGAGCGGCTGGGCGCGCAGCAAATTACGGTGTTCGCACCGTCCTTCTAAGAACTGGGCTGGTTCTAGATCGCAGCGGTGGGATGCTGGCACGCTTGCTCGCGCCCTTCGAATTTGGGCTCGGTGGCTGGTTTGGTAACGGGAGCCATTGGATGAGTTGGATCCATCGTGACGACATGGTGCGGCTCATTTGCCATGCCGTCGCCACCGAAGGTTTGGCAGGCCCGCTCAATGCGGTTGCGCCAGAGCCTGCAACCAATTGCGACTTCACAGCCGCCCTAGGCAAGGCACTCAGCCGGCCCGCAATCATGCCAATCCCCCGTTGGCCTCTGCAGCTTTTGCTGGGTGATTTTGCCGAGGAACTATTGTTAAGCGGTCAGCGGGTGTACCCGAAGGCTGCACTCGAAAGCGGGTTTGTGTTTGAGTATGCAACCCTTGAAGCGGCCTTGGCACAGATTGTTGGTGCGCCTCACCCTTTCACTTCGAGGCGGCCTGTCCCCGAGCGACTGACGATACTAAAGGTCTAACCCTGAAATGCGTACCAAGCAGCCGGGCGTATAATTGCCAGCAGGTCACCCGCTGCATGACGAGCCAGGGTGCATATCAAACGAGGCCTTTCGCACACCATACCCTGTCATTGAGCGGCAAACTTGCTTAGTTTGCCACTCATGAATCCATTCCTAGAAGCACTTGCCCAGCCAAACAGACCTTTGGTGATGGGCGTGATCAATACCACGCCGGACAGTTTCTCAGATGGCGGCCAATTTTTGAGCGTCGACGCGGCCCTTGAGCAGGCGCGGAGACTGATCGCACAAGGGGCAGATATCCTCGATATTGGCGGCGAAAGCACCCGACCCGGCTCTGATCCGGTCGATACAGGCGAAGAATTTGCGCGCGTCTTACCGATTATTGAAGCGATCCGGCGGGAGAGTTCTGTTGCCATTTCCATTGATACCCGCAAACCCGAAATTGCCCGCGCCGCTGTCGCGGCCGGAGCCGACTGCTGGAACGATGTTTCGGCGTTGACCTTTGCACCAGATAGCCTCGCGACTGCTGTGGAACTGGATGTACCCGTTGTGCTGATGCACGCCCAAGGCGATCCGAAGACTATGCAGCAAGACCCGCACTATCGCGACGTGACGGGCGAGGTTTTGAACTTTTTGGTTGGGCGCATTGGCCAAGCCATCCAAGCTGGTCTGAAGCTCTCTAACATCATCGTCGATCCCGGCATCGGATTTGGCAAAACCTTAGAGCATAATCTGACTTTGTTGCGCGACTTGCCCCGTTTCGTCGCGCTAGGTCGGCCCGTTCTGGTTGGGGCCTCGCGTAAGCGCTTTATCGCCGCCCTCGACCAGGGTGCCGAAGTGGGCGATCGTTTGGGCGGCTCTGTTGCAGCAGCTCTATTTGCAGCCCAACATGGCGCACAGATCCTGCGGGTTCATGATGTCGCCGAGACCCGCCAAGCCCTGACCGTGCAAACAGCCCTGTTAGACGTTTAACGGCCTCGATTTGGCCCATTCAATCTCCTAGTCCAAAATTGAGAGGCAAATTCATGACGAGCGAACCCAAAGGCCGCGTTCTGATCGTGGCGGGCAGTGACAGTGGTGGCGGTGCCGGCATTCAGGCCGACATTAAGGCCGTCACAGCGCTGGGTGGTTTTGCCATGACGGCTGTAACGGCCATCACTGTGCAGAATACGCTGGGCGTGTTCGACGTGCATCCAATTCCTCTCAAAGTTATACGGGACCAGATTTCTTGCGTGGCAAGCGATCTGGGCGTCGATGCGGTCAAAACCGGTATGCTCGGCAGCATCGAGACCGTTGAGACGGTTGCCGAAGCCCTGGAAGCTTACACCAGCTCCGTACCCCGTGTGATAGATCCCGTCATGGTAGCCAAGGGCGGTCATCCTTTGCTGGAGGATAAGGCCGTCGCCGCTGTGAAGAGTTTGATGATTCCGCTTGCAGGCCTGTTGACCCCGAATGCCCCCGAAGCTGAGCGCCTTGCCGATGTTGCTGTTGATGGGATCAATGGTCAGCGGCGGGCAGCTGAGCGCTTGTTGCGGTTGGGTGCTTCTGCTGTTCTGGTCAAAGGTGGCCATATTCCTGGGGCTCGCTTCACCGACCTGTTGGCCACGCAAAAGGGTGAAGTCTTCTTTGAGGCCGAGCGGATTGATACAAGTTCCACCCATGGAACTGGCTGCACCTTGGCGAGTGCGATTTCTGCTTTGTTGGCGCAGGGCGTAGAACTTGAAGAAGCCGTGGAGCGTGCACGGGCTTATTTGGTCGAAGCCATTAAGCGCGCACCCGGCTTTGGCAAAGGCCATGGCCCCCTCAATCATGCTTGGCCCTTCCAGAAATGAGCGAGACCCTTGAGACCCGCTTAATCGACATGGTGCGTGCCAGTCCGAAAGTGATGGAGGTGCTGACCCTTGTTCGCGACGCCAATTTGCCAGACTGGCGGCTTGTCGCGGGTTCCATCTATGGCACGGTTTGGAATGCCCTGACGGGAAGGACCGCCGATTATGGCATCAAGGATTATGACATTTGCTACTTTGATCCAGACACCTCTTGGGACGCCGAAGACCGCGTTATCAAGGCTGTCGACGAACTTTTGCCGGAAGCCTTGAAGCCCTTGGTCGAAGTTCGCAATCAAGCCCGCGTGCATTTGTGGTTTGAGCAACGCTTTGGCAGCCCCTATGCGCCTTTGAGCTGTACCGACGAATCGCTGGAACGCTATTTGTGTTTCAGTGATGCCATTGCGGTTCGCTTAGAGGCTGATGACAGCATCAGCCTCGCAGCCCCGTTCGGGCTTGAAGACATGTTCGCCATGACCTTACGCCCAAATCCAAAGCGCGGGGCCACAGGCAATACCAAAGCCAAAGTGGCCGGCATTCAAGCCCGTTGGCCGGAAGTTCAATTCAAGGAAGCCTGACATGCGCCAGTTTCTCGTTGATGCCTTTGCCTCAAAGCCCTTCACCGGCAACCCCGCTTGTGTGGTGGAGCCGTTTGATGTGTGGCCCGATGCAGCTTGGATGCAGACTTTGGCGATGGAGAATAATCAGGCCGAGACCGCCTATCTCTTGAAAACCGACGACCCCGCCCGCTTCGGGCTGCGTTGGTTTACGCCGGCGCTTGAGATTCCCTTGTGCGGCCATGCGACTTTGGCCTCCGCCCATGTTTTGCTGAACGAATTGGGGGTTCAGGCCCCAGTCCTTACCTTTGACACCATGAGTGGACAATTGACCGTGCGGATGCTGGATGATGGCCAGCTCGAGCTCAACTTCCCCGCCAATCCCCCACTCCAAATTGAGACCCCGGCAGGTTTAGCGGATGCTTTGGGCGCTGAAGTGATTGAAACTTGGGTCGGCAATTATGCCGTTGCCATTGTGAAGAATGAGACCGTCCTGCGAGCCCTTAAGCCAAACCATGCGGAGATTGAACGGATTTGTTCAAAGCATCTGGTACGGGATCGGGGCAATCTGATGGTATCTGCCTTTGCGGATCCCGGCGCCGACTATGAAGTGGTTAGCCGCTTTTTTGCGCCGGGTTCTGGCATTGCCGAAGACCCTGTGACCGGCTCTGCACATTGTATCATCGCGCCCTTGTTCTCCGACAAGTTGGGCAAGTCGAGGATCGCCTATTTCCAAGCCTATCCCGGTCGCGGTGGGGCTTTGACCTGCGAAGTTGTCGGTGACCGCGTGCTCTTGCGCGGGACGGCAGTGACTGTACTCGACGGGCAATTGCGGGTTTAGCCCTCTTTCTTGTTGGGCCACTTCCCCCTAAACCCGTGGTCAAATTCTTGGAGAGGAATGATGGCAAATCCTGAGTGGAAGCGCGTTGAAGCGCATATGAACCGGGTCTTCCGCACGAAGGACGTGATCTTGAAGCCACGTGCCGGGGTGAAGGATTCGATGGAAGTGTATTTGGGTCCTGAATTCCTGGGCACCGTCTATATCGATGAAGATGAGGGCGAGACCTCTTACATCTTTGAAATGGCCATTCTGGATATTGATCTGGAAGAATAGTCGCACTTTCGCAAGACAAGATTTAGCCCGCCACAGAAGCTCTGCGGCGGGCCTTTCTTTTGCAAGTTAGAGCACGCTTAACATGCTGGCGACCAAGGGGTGGCGCACGATGTCGACATCGGCCAATCGAACCACCGCCACATCGTCAAGCCGATCCAGCGCATCAGCAATTTGGCCAAGGCCGGAGAGTTCTGGCAAGAGATCCGTCTGAGCAGGGTCGCCCGTTACGACCATGGTCGAATGCCAGCCTAAGCGCGTGAGCAGCATTTTGAGTTGGCCATAGGTGCAGTTCTGCGCCTCATCAATCACGACAAATGCGTTGTTCAGCGTCCTGCCCCGCATGAAGCCAATGGGGGCGATTTCAATCAGGCCTTCCACCATCATCGTCTTCAGGCGCTTTGGGCTCAAGCGATCGGACAGCGCATCCATCAAGGGCCGCAGATAAGGTGCGAGCTTTTCTTCCATGTGACCGGGCAAGAAGCCAATCGACTCGCCTGCTTCAACTGCAGGCCGCGACAGCACAATGCGCGATACTCTGCCGGCTTCAAGCGCCTCCACAGCCTTTGAGATCGCCAAATATGTCTTGCCCGTGCCCGCTGGGCCAATCGCGACCACCAACGGGTTTGAATCGATGGCGTCGAGTAATTTCTCCTGACCCGCCGTGCGGGGTTTAACCTTCTTCAAGAAGCTCTGATCGCGGTCCAGACCATCATCCTGTGCCGTTGGGTTCCAGCCAAACAGCGCCCGTACATTCGATTCTTCCTGTGTGTAGGAGCCATGTTTCGAGCCCCCCAAGCTGTGCGATTGACGCGACTGCTCTGCTTGATCACGGGTGCGACGGACTGCTGGGCGTTTAGCCATAGACATGCTCCTTCAGGACTTGCTTCGTGGAAACAAAAAACGCCGCAGACCCTGGGGCTGCGGCGCGCATAGAATTGTTGATTTTCAACAAGACGCTTAGAGAACCAACCCGAAGGTCGGCAGGGTCTGGATCATGAATGCTCGCTCGTGCGATCACTAAGCCCCCTAATCACGCGAGAACCGAAGACCTCTTCGACCTCGCCGCGAATCTCTGTTGCGATGTCATCCTAGCAGAGTAAATGAGTTGTTAACGTC
>NZ_JBMLTR010000192.1:0-1147 GCF_049239865.1 Aquidulcibacter sp. | reverse complement strand
GCGGTCTTCCTCTATCACGCGATCAAAGCGGGCATG
This sequence comes from Aquidulcibacter sp., assembly GCF_049239865.1. NCBI lineage: Bacteria > Pseudomonadati > Pseudomonadota > Alphaproteobacteria > Caulobacterales > Caulobacteraceae > Aquidulcibacter > Aquidulcibacter sp. The sequence continues at coordinate 1,111 of NZ_JBMLTR010000192.1, read as the reverse complement.
GATATGGGGATCGTCAATGCTGGCCAATTGGCGGTCTATGATTCCATCGATTTGGAACTGCGCGAGCGGTGCGAAGATGTGATCTTGAACCGTCGCGCTGATTCGACAGAGCGCTTGCTGGAGACCGCCGAAAACTATCGCGGCAAAGAAGGTCAGAAGGCAGCCGTCAAGGATATGACTTGGCGCGAAGCACCGGTTCGTGAGCGTCTGGCGCACTCCTTGGTGCACGGCATCACCGAATTCATCGTTGAAGATACCGAAGCCGCCCGTCTTGAAGCCGAACGGCCGCTGCACGTGATCGAAGGCCCGTTGATGGACGGGATGAATGTGGTTGGCGACCTGTTTGGCTCGGGCAAAATGTTCTTGCCGCAAGTGGTCAAGTCCGCCCGCGTGATGAAGCAAGCTGTGGCCCATCTTCTGCCTTACATGGAAGAAGAAAAGTTGCGCCTTGGCACGCAAGATCAGGCAGCAGGTAAAGTCCTTATGGCGACCGTGAAGGGCGATGTGCACGATATTGGCAAGAATATCGTCGGCGTCGTGCTGCAATGTAATGGCTTTGACGTCGTTGACCTTGGCGTCATGGTCAGTTGCGAGAAGATCCTTGAAGCCGCACGCGAGCATAAGGTTGATATCATCGGCTTGTCTGGCCTGATCACCCCCAGTTTGGACGAAATGAGCTGGGTTGCGAGTGAGATGGAGCGTCAGGGCTTTGGCGACATGCCCTTGTTGATCGGCGGAGCGACCACCTCGCGCACCCATACCGCCGTCAAGATTGCGCCCAATTATAAGGGCCCTGTGCTCTATGTAACCGACGCCAGCCGTGCGGTTCCTGTTGTGCAAAAGCTGTTGGGCGATGATCGTCAGGATTTGATCCAAGAAACACGCGAAGATCAGGAGCGCGCCCGTCTTGCCCACTTTGCCGGCCAAGATAAGCGCCCGCGTGCGACTTTGGCTGCGGCACGCGCCAATGCGGCTAAATTGGACTTTTCCGACTATCAGCCGCCCAAGCCGAGCTTTATCGGCACCCAAGTGTTTGACGATTATCCACTGGCCGATTTGGTGCCCGTCATCGACTGGACGCCTTTCTTTGCCACTTGGGAATTGCACGGCA
>NZ_JBMLTR010000191.1:0-84565 GCF_049239865.1 Aquidulcibacter sp. | reverse complement strand
TGTGCGCGCACCCCTTGCGTGGCCAAGGCTATGACTTTGATGTGCCGTTGCTTTCCGGCGACCATGTCACCGATGAGGCGGGTACGGGCTTTGTCCATACCGCGCCCAGCCACGGCACGGACGATTATCTGGTCTGGATGAAGTCGGGCCTGCCCCAAGCCGATATTCCGTTCACCGTTGATGCCGATGGCCGCTATACCAAGGAAGCGCCGGGCTTTGAGGGTTTGGCAGTCCTAGAGCTGGAAGGCAAAAAGGCTGGAAAAGAAGGTCCTGCCAATGGCGCGGTCATCGCGGCCTTGATCGAGGCGGGCGGGCTGTTGGCGCGCGGCCGCTTGACCCACCAATATCCCCATTCGTGGCGTTCGAAAGCGCCGTTGATCTATCGCAACACCCCGCAATGGTTCATCGCCATGGACAAGCCCGTCGCCCATTTGGGTGGCAAGACCTTGCGCGACGTGGCGATGGCCGAGATTGCCGCGACCGATTGGGGCAATGAGGCCGGCTCTAACCGCATCACTGCCATGGTGAGTGAGCGGCCAGACTGGTTGATCAGCCGCCAGCGCGCCTGGGGCGTGCCTTTGGTCATGTTCGTCCACAAGGAAACCGCCACCATTCTGCAAGACGAAGCGGTCAATGAACGGATATTGGCGGCTATGCGCACCGGCGGGGCAGATGCTTGGTTCACCAATGACGCCACATTTTTCTTGGGCGATGCCTATGATCCTGCCGAGTATGAAAAGGTTGAAGACATCCTCGACGTCTGGTTTGATTCCGGCTGTACCCACGCCTTTGTGACGCGCAAGCGCTATGGCGAAGACACCCAAGCAGACCTTTATCTCGAAGGCTCTGACCAGCATCGCGGCTGGTTCCAATCCTCCTTGCTGGAAAGCTGCGCCACCCGCGGCAAAGCGCCTTACAAAGCGGTGCGCACCCACGGCATGATTGTGGACGAGCAGGGCCGCAAAATGTCCAAGAGCTTGGGCAATGGGATCGAGCTGGAAGACGTGTTGCGCCAAAACGGCATGGAAATCCTGCGCCTGTTGTTTGCCGCCGCCGACTACACCAATGAGCTGGCCTTGGGCAAAACCATTCTGGATCAGGCGAGTGAAACCTACCGCAAACTGCGCAACACCCTGCGCTATATGCTGGCCAGCTTGAAGGATTTCAGCCCCGATCAGGCCGTCGCCTATGCCGACATGCCCGTGCTGGAAAAATGGCTGTTGGGCCGGGCTTATGAGGTCGGCCAAGAAGTCCGTGCTGCTTGGATTGATTATGACTTCAAGCGGGCTTTGTCGGCGGTGTCAGACTTCGCCAATCTTGATGTCTCGGCGCTTTATGTCGATGTCCGCAAGGATGCGCTTTATTGCGACGAATTGGACAGCCCGCGCCGCCGCGCCAGCCAGACGGTTTTGGATTTGTTGTTTGAGCGGATGCTGTTGTGGCTGGCCCCCATCCTGCCCTTCACCACCGAAGAGGCTTGGGGGACGCGCTTCCCTGAGGCGGATTCGATCCATTTGCGTGCCCTCCAAGATGATCCAGCCGAGTGGCAGGATGCGGCTTTGGCGTCCCGCATGGGTCATTTGCGCGACCTGCGTCGGGTCGTGACGGGTGCTTTGGAAGTCCAGCGCCGGGAAAAGACGATTGGTTCTTCGCTGGAAGCCGCACCACTCGTTTATGTCACCAATGACGCCATTCGTGGGGCCATTGGACAGGAAGACTTGGCCGAATTGTGCATCACCTCAGGCTTAGAGCTTCGCAATGGCGCTGGGCCGGCTGAAGCCTTCCGCTTGGAAGAAGTCACAGGCGTGTCGGTGGTATTTGAACGCGCCCCCGGCATCAAATGTGCGCGCAGTTGGAAGTTCTTTGACCCAGCGACCGCACTAGCTGGCTTCCCCGACATTACCCCGCGTGATGCCCACGCCGTCATGGCTTGGGACAAGGCCAACCCAGCTTAGGACAACCGATCTCAAATCGGACAGGGGTGAGGACAGGCCTTGCGCACCTGCGCAGGGCGTGGCACGCCCGTGCCTGTGTCGTCACCTACCAGCCCTCCCCGTCCCGGCGTCCTTGATTGGAGCCTTTTGGCCACTTTGGTCATCTTGTGGGGCTCTGCCTATGCGGGCACCCATATTGGCGTAGAGGTTTTGCCGCCTGCTGTTCTTGTGGCATGTCGTCTGTGCATCGGGGCGTTCGTTTTGGGCTTGGGCTGCCTTGCCATGCGGGCGCGCTTGCCGCGTTTGACCGACTATAAGACGTGGGGCGTGCTGACCCTGATTGGCGCGACCGGAACCCTTTTGCCCTTCCTCTTGATCTCGATTGCGCAAAAGACGGTGCCTTCGGCCTTGGCCGCCATCTATATTGCCGCAGCCCCGTTGACGGTCGCCATCCTCTGCCATTTTCTGGTGCCGAGTGAACGGCTGAATTTGAAGCGCGCAGTAGGTGTGGGCGTTGGCTTTTTGGGCGTGTGCCTGTTGTTTGCCCCGGCCCTATCCGATCATGGCATTGGGGCGACGCCGGTTGTATCGCAATTGCTGCTGCTTGCTGCGGCGGTGCTGTATGGCTCCACCAGTGTGATGGTGCGCATGGTCAATCCGAGCCTACATCCGGTAGCGATGAGCTGTGGCTTTGTGCTGGTAGCGGCTCTTTTATCCCTGCCGCTGGCCATTCAAGCTTGGCCAGAAGGCGGGGTTCATTTAGAGGCCCGCCACGTCTTTGCCATTCTGGGCCTCGGCGTTTTATCGACGGGGGTTGCAAATCTCGTCTATGTGCTGACGATCCGGCGGGTTGGCCCTGTCTTCATGTCCAATGTCGGTAATCTTGCGCCCTTCTGGTCCATCCTTGTGGGCGCATTGGCTTTTGGCGAAGCCCTGCCCGCGACAACCTTTGCTGCCTTGGCGATCTTGTTGTTTGGCGTTTGGTTGGTGCAGCGCCAAGGCGCGCGTTAAGCCTTAGCGTTGGTCGCGCGACACTTATCGCTACAATAGAGCACCTGATCCCAATCGCGCGCCCATTTCTTGCGCCACGAGAAGGGCCTGCCGCAAGCTTTGCAAGGCTTATCGGGCAGATTGGCTTTGGCGACGACTTTACCCTTGGCGTTTTTCACGGGCCACCATTAGGCTTTGTAGGCGCGGGCGCACTTTCAAGAATTGACCATAAAGCCAGTCCAGAAACGGCAGGATCAAGGGCAATTGCGCCAAATAGCCCAAGGGCTGAAACGGCGTTACTTGCTTCCACATGGCCGCAAAAGCTTTTGCACCGGAAATCAAAGGCCCGCCCGCCTCTTGTGCATGAAAGCGGGCCAGCATGTCAGCCCGGTTGATCGGGCAGGTGCCGTCGCCGGTCAGGTCCACAAAGGCCACCCTTCCTGCTTTCTGATCAAGCTTTTGATAAAGTGCAATTTCGGCCCGACAAAGCGGGCAATCGCCGTCAAACCACACCGTTACACGCGGCTTTCCTTTGCTTTCGAGGCCCATTTCCCTCATGGCTGCGTTGCCTGCGACAGATAACAGTGGCCAGTCTGATACGATGTTGACGCGCTGTCAGCTTTTCGCCAAGCTGTTGCAACTAGGTGTATTTGGTACCCCCAAGAACAGAGATCTATCCCGGTGCAGGTGCTGAGAACCATGAAATCCACTTCCGATATTTTATATAAGGATAGGGCGGAGAGCCTTGAAGGCAACCAGTCCGGCAAGCGCGAACAAACCAAGCTTGCCAATCGGGCCGCCATTCTTGAAGCGGGCCGGCAGATTTTTGCGGAATTAGGCTATGAAGGCACCACGGTGCGCGACATCATTCGCCGCACCGAACTCGCCTCCGGCACTTTCTACAATTATTTCAAATCCAAGGAAGAAGTCTTCCACGCCTTGCATGACGATGGCGTGGCACGTTTTAAACCGCTTTTGCGGGCTGCTCGTGAAAATGCGGGTCAGGACTTCCAAGCCTTTATGATCACGGCCTTTGAGGCTTACTTCAATTTTCTGCTGAACGATCAAACCATTGACCGCGAAATGGCGGCCATGCCGGAATGGACCCGCGTCCGCTTCGACACGCCTGAAAGCCTGGCCTTGTTTGACGAATTAAAGGGCGACATCGTCGCCTTTGCCACCGAGTTTAAACTAGACCATGTCGACCCTGAACTTCTGACCGCTTCTTGCGTCGGGATCGCGCAAGAAATTGGCGACCGCCTGTTGCGCGGCAGGATCAAGGATATTCAGGCAGCAGCGCGATTTGCCGCCTATTTTGTGCTGGGCGGGTCTCAGCGCGTACAAAGCGAGATGCAAGCATGAGCCTTCAAAAGACCATCGTCAATTTGCTGTTGAAACTGCCAGACCCTATCCTTGTTTCCATGGCAGGCGGGAAGCCAGTTGTGCGCGATGGCCGGACTTTGGATGCCCGCTTTCAATTCATCGCCCATAGCGTGACCAAACGCGGCCCCCAGCCCGAACTGACCAAGGAATTTGCGCGTCAAGGGACAGAGATTTTGACCATGCTGTTCGGCGGCCCCTTGGAACCTGGTGTCAGTTGTCAGGACCGCACGCTCGAACTTGAAGGCCGCAGCATCCCCGCCCGCAGCTATCGCCCGTCTAACCAGAATCCACTCGCGCCGCTTTTGGTGTTTTATCACTTCGGCGGCGGTGTGGTTGGCAGCCTTGAGACCTGCCACGCGCTTTGCTCTATCCTTGCCAAGACGATTGGCTGTCCGGTCCTGTCGGTCGATTACCGCCTAGCGCCAGAACATCCTTGGCCAGCAGGCCTAAATGACGCGATCGATTCTTATCTTTGGGCCCGTGACCATGCCCAAGAGTTTGGCGCACCAGCGGGTGTAGCGGCCGTTGGCGGTGATTCCATGGGCGGCAATTTCAGCGCGATCATTGCGCAAGAAATGCAAAGACGCGAGTTGCCGCAGCCCTTCCTGCAGCTTCTGATCTATCCTGCCACCACCATTCTTGAGACCGAAGGCTCGATGCAAACCTGCGCCGATGCCTATCCGCTGACGGCAGACATTATGGCGTGGTTCATGGCCAATTATCTGCCCAATTCCGATCTGGGCCCAAATTTAGGCGAGGATCTTCGCGTCTCCCCCGCTTTGGCCCCAAGCCTTGCGGGCCTGGCCCCGGCCATTGTCATCACCGCCGGTCACGACCCCTTACGCGACCAAGGCAAAGCCTATGCTGAGGCGCTCGAAGCCGCTGACGTCAAAGTGCATTTCCAATGCTATGACAGCCTCGCCCACGGCTTTACGGCCTATACGGGCGGTGTTCCCGCAGCTGATCGAGCCTGTCGGGAGTTAGCAGCCGTTGCTGCTCGCGCCTATCGCGCCATGGGTGGTTGATGCGCGCCTTTGTGTGCCAAGCCATTACAGACGATCTCTCGGGAACTGGCTTGGCCGATATCGCCATGCCAGAGCCGAAGGCAGGTGAAGTTCTGATCGCGATCAGGGCTACCAGCGTCAATTTCCCCGACATCCTGATGTGCCAAGGCAAATATCAGTTCAAACCTGACCCACCCTTCATCCCCGGCCTCGACTGTGCGGGCGAGATCGTAGCCCTCGGCGCAGGTGTGACCGATTGGGCAATCGGCGACGAAGTTGTCGGTGGAGCCCGAATGGGTGGCTTTGCTGAATTCGTAGTGCTGTCTGCCGCTGCCATCCAGAAAAAGCCGCCCAATTTGAGTTGGGAAGAAGCGGCAGCCTATCAAGCGGCCTATCTCACTGCCTATGTCGCCTTGGTTCGCCGCGCCAATCTGCAGGCGGGTGAGACTTTGCTGGTGCATGGTGCCGCAGGTGGCGTTGGGCTAGCGGCGGTTCAGTTGGGCCTGCATCTGGGTGCGCGCGTCATTGCGACGTCGGCCTCACCGGACAAATTGCAAGCATTGCGCGATCTGGGTGTTGAGCACACGCTCTTGGTCCAAGATGGCTTTCGAGAAGCCGTGAAGGCCCTTTCAGATGGGCGCGGGGCCGATGTGGTGTTTGACCCCGTAGGCGGGGATGTCTTTGACGAGAGTGTCCGCTGTATGGCCTTTGATGGCCGCCTGTTGGTTATTGGCTTCACCAGTGGCCGGATCCCGACTGTTTCGGTCAATATGCCCTTGATCAAGGGGTTTTCGGTCATGGGGGTGCGGGCGGGCGAATATGGCCGTCAATTCCCAGAGCGCGGACGCGAGAACGCCAAGGCAGTCTATGATCTTGTCGCTAGTGGTAGCCTCAAGCCCTATGTCGGAGCCGTTTTTGCCTTGGACAATGTGCGCGGGGCCTTTGATTTAATGATGTCGCGACAGCTTGTCGGCAAAGCGGTGATTGTGCCCGACTATTACCTGCGCCCTTAAGCGACGCCGACTTTGGCAATCACTTCTTCAAGCCCGCTGACCACTTGATCGCGCATGCGGGTCTGCAGATTTGGCGTCTTAAACAGCACGTCAATCGCGTTCAAATGCGTTTGGATCACATCAGGCCGCACGGTTTCAGGCCCGCTCGACCGGGTAAGATAAGTCCGCAGCAATTGGGCGACACGTGAAACGTGGAAATCTTGGATTTCGTCGGCAATGGAATGAACTTCCCCGACTGCCCGCATTAATTGCGCCATGATATCGGTGCGTCCATCACGCAACGCATTGACGAGCAAGCCAATTCTAGCAACGGCCAAATTCATGATTGAGCGCATCGACTCGACCATATCTTCTTCTGACTCAATCTCTAGCGGATCATCGAACCGTCGATAGGGGCCCTTAAAGCTTGGCTCTGCCCTCCGACGACGACAAGGCCCAGAATAGCCGGGATCGTCAATGAAGTTACGTGGCCGCTCGATCACTTCGCGAAGCCGATCACACACCGACTTAACCGAGACAGGTTTTAGAATGAATTCATCCACCCCAGAATTACGTGCAAATTCGATCTGGCTTTTGCGGTTATTGGCGGTCACCAAGATGATTGGCGTCACCTTCAGCGCATTATCCTCTGAGGCACGGACCCGTCGCGTCAGTTCAATACCGTCAATATTGGGCATCATCCAGTCGGTGATCAGCACATCCGGGCGCACAGAATCAAAAGCGTCGAGCCCGTCTTCCCCGTCGACCGCTACCGACACACTGCGCACGCCTAGATTGCGCAAAATCTCGGTCAGCAGCACGCGAAAGAACGGCTGGTCGTCGACCACAAGGATCGACAACAAAGACAAATCTAGCCGTTGAGGTGACCTCTGTTTGACGGGCACGCGTAAAATTCCCCAAATTCAGCCCAAACCTAAGCTGTTTGGGGTTAAGATCGCCTTACCAGTAACAGCAAGTTTCCCATTCGTTACTGCGAGAAACACACCTAAGGCCGATCAGCTGATTTGGTCATGTCTGCAACTGCATCACGCTTCACCCGCGCAATCGCCTCCAACACAGCCTGACCATAGATAGGGCCAAGGATGGTCGTATGATTGGCGGCATCAATATTGACCGACGTCCCCCGCTTTGACAGTCGCGCCGCGCGGGCTTGGGCTTCCTTCCATGCGTCGCGACCAGGCGAGACAGGTCCGGCAGAGACAGTGGCGACAGGAATGGCTTCCAAATAGGGATCAGCCGCTATGGCCGCTTGGGCACCATCAATCGTGGCAGAAATTTCTGCGGCTGAGGCCCGCATGTGCGAGGGCGCACCAAACATGCGCCGCTTTTCCTTCAACGGGACCCCGCTGAGGCCAATGCGATTGGCGTAGAAGGGTGCCAAGGGCTTTACAAGGCCAAACTGGGCAAATCCAGCACCCACTTGGGCGAGCCTTTGATAGCGCTTGATCCAGACCTGCGCCTCTGGAATGGAAATCGCACTGGGATCAGCTGCATCAATCAAGACAAGACCAACCACATCTTGCGGATTTTGGCTGATGTAAGCGCGCGTCAACAGCCCTGCCATCGAATGGCCGACCAGAATATAGGGCCCCTTCTCACCAGCAGCGGTCAAAAGCGCTTTAAGTTCACCAGCCATGGTACCGGGGTCACGCGGCGCTTTAGATGGCTCAGACCAGCCCATGCCCGCGCGGTCATAGGAACAAGTCCGCCCCGTCTTGGCCACTTCGGGCTGAAGATAGCCCCAGTCCGCAGCGGCCGAATAAGCGCCGGATTCAAAGATGATCGTCGGCTCACCAGGACGGGCTTCGCCCTCGCAGACCAGACGTTGCTTGCGGCCGTCGACTTCAATGAACACGCCGCGCGGTGGGTTTTTCCAGCCCCCTGCTGCCATGGCTAACCCCGTTCCCGTCCACGCCAAAATGCTCGCCAGTACGACGAGCCCAATCCAACGCAAACCTGTCAAAAGTAACTTCTTCACCGGCGATTTAACCCGCGGCTGGCAGTTTATGGGCCAAGAGCGACAGCCAAAGGCGGACGCGCTTTTCATTCACGCCCATGTCGCGAATGCCGTATTTGGACCGTGAAAACACACAAATGGAGGCTTTACCCTCGCCCAAATCGACCGGCATAGCGGTGATCCAGTCGGGAAAGCCAACAAGGGCCGTGCGCTGCACCGCTTCAATCTGGCCTTCTTCTTCACGAATGTCGGACACACGCGATTGGCTGCGGGCGATCTCTAACCAAGCCTCGCGCACTTCCGCGACGCTGGCCTTAAACACACCGGAAAGCAAATCGGGCGCTTCAGATGCCTGAAAACCGCCCGGCAAAGCCAAGCATTGATTGGGCTTCGAGATTTTCTTGAAGCGGGCAAAGTCGAGCGGGAAATCTTTGATCATACGGGCTTCCTTGGAGGGCCAAATTTAAAAGGCAGGGTGGGTCAGCTAAAGGACAATGACAAGGCCTTCTTTGGCGGAAACCTCATTATCCAGCAGCCGTTTCCACGCTGATTGCGCAGCTTCAAAGCCTTCTGCCTCTACCACGTCCAGCCAAGCCCGGGATTCATGGGCAAACCGGTCAAACGCTGCATCGACGGCACGGTTAAACTCCGCCCCACCCCAAGCGGCGCTTAAGCGCGCCATATGGGCGGGTGCAAAGAAGAATTGTGGCTTAGGACCGGGCAGTGCAGCTGGTGCTGCGGTGCGCTCTGCATCCCAATGCGCCCCACCAACAATGATGGACTGTTTCAGAAGGTCAGCCAGACGATTGTGAACGCCCGCCGTCACAGCCGGATCGCCTGCAAAGTCGACGTAGACCGATGCTTCGAGCGGCAAATCAGCCAATTGGTCATAGGTCACGACAAGGTCGTAATAGCCCGTGGCTTCGACAAACGCCTTAGATCGGGCAGAGGTAAGGCCGATGAGTTTGACGCCACCACGGCGCTTCAAACAGGCATTCATCGACAAGGCTGTCTTACTCGAAGCGCTTGACGAGATTACATAGGCGCTGTCCCAATGACGCTCATCCGCGATCCAGTCATCCAGCAAAAAGCCTGTCATAAACAAGGGCTTCAATAGCGCCACGCGGCCTTCAGTTTCGCTGTCGTGAGGTTGAACGACGCTGTAATGATTGTAGGCGGCAGCCATTTCTTGGCGATGCGCGGCCCCATCGCGGAAGCCTGCTGCATTGGCCTTAACCGGCTCAACTTTCAGCGTGTTCGCCATCGGGAGATAGCCATAGACGCGCGTGCCGACCGCGACCCCTTCGGCCTTGGAGGCAACCACTTCGGCAAAGCCCCAGACGGGCACGCGGCCGAGACTTGCGCTGCTGGCTGGGAAGAAGTTCCAATATTTCATGCCATCGCCAAACATCGCGTAGGTCACATTGTTGGCGGTTAGCGAAAAGCGTGAAATTGCCAACAGCGCCTCGCCGTCAGCCAAATCCTCTTGGCCTTGAGCCGTTAGCTGCATTTCGCGGAACGACGAACGCCCCATTTCCAGCACGAATTGATTGACGCTCATGGCCATATCTCCCTAAAATTCTTGTTCGCCTACCTTGCACCGACTGGATCAAAAGTGCGAGGCCCCTCGACCATTTCTTAAAGTCCGTCTATCGGCTTGTCATCATGACTTCCGCTTTGCAAATTCTTCGTTTGGACATCGGCCTGCCTTTAGACAGTGGCGCGATCTTTTCGCCGCTGGAAATTGGCTATGAGACGTGGGGCGAATTGAACGCGGCTAAGTCCAATGCCGTCTTGATTTGCCACGCTTTAACAGGCGACCAGTTTGTAGCCGGGCCAAACCCAGTAACAGGCCAACCCGCTTGGTGGGCGAATTTGGTAGGACCGGGCCAGATCATCGACACCAACCGCTATTTTGTCATCTGCTCTAACGTTCTGGGCGGCTGTATGGGTACATCAGGTCCTGCTTCCCTTGGGCCAGACGGCCAACCTTATGGCCTGTCCTTCCCGGTGATCACCATTGCCGACATGGTGCGGGCGCAAGCCGCCCTCATCGACCATTTGGGGATTGAGCGCCTGTTTGCGGTGATTGGCGGCTCCATGGGCGGCATGCAGGTGCTGGAATGGATTGCAAGCCGGCCCGACCGGGTTGGTGCAGCCATGCCGATTGCTTCTGCGGCGCGTCACTCCGCTCAAAATATCGCGTTCCACGAAGTGGGTCGCCAAGCCGTGATGGCAGACCCCGACTGGCAAGGCGGGGCCTATCAGATCAAAGGCACCAAGCCCGTCAAAGGTCTGTCGGTTGCTCGCATGGCCGCCCACATCACCTATTTGTCGGACGCCGCTTTGCACCGCAAATTTGGTCGCAGGCTGCAGGACCGCAATGAAGTCGCTTTTGGCTTTGACGCCGATTTCCAGATTGAGAGCTATTTGCGCTATCAAGGCAGCCGCTTTGTCGACCGCTTTGACGCCAATTCCTACCTCTACATCACCCGCGCGATGGATTATTTCGATCTGGCAGCGGGCTTTAATGGCCGGTTGAGCGACGCTTTCACCGCCTTTAAGGGCCGGGCATGCGTTGTGTCTTTCTCGTCGGATTGGCACTATCCCCCAGCCGATAGCCGCCACATTACCCGCGCGATGATTGGTGCAGGTGTTGAGGTTTCGGCCTTTGAAGTCGAAACCGACAAGGGCCATGATGCCTTCCTGCTGGACGAGCCCCAATTCCACGAGGCAATGGCAGGCTTTTTGGCCGCCAGCGCCGCAGATCAGGGTTTGTGATGTCGAACGCCGCCTCAACCCGTGCCGATCACGAGATCATCATCAATGCGGTGCCGCAGGGTGCGCGCGTGCTGGATGTTGGCTGTGGCGATGGCGTATTGCTTAAGCGCCTTAAGCAAGAACGTAATGCCATCGTGCGCGGGATGGAATTGAGCCAAGCAGGCGTGAATGCCTGTGTGGCCAAAGGGCTTTCGGTTGTGCAAGGCGATGCCGACCTAGACCTTGCGCTTTATCCCGATGATTCCTTTGACATTGTCGTGCTGTCGCGCACCATTCAGGCAACGCGCAAGCCAGAAATGGTATTGAAGCAGATGCACCGCATTGGGGCTAAAGCGGTCGTGTCACTGCCCAATTTTGGTTTCTGGCAAGTCAGGCTGTCGCTGCTCCTCAACGGCCGGATGCCGGTGACGCAGGGCCTGCCCGATTCCTGGCACGAGACGGAAAACCTGCATCTGTGCACCTTGTTGGATTTTGACGATCTGGCCAAGCAATCGGGCTTTGATCTGGAATCGGTCACGCGGATTGCTGCCGGAAAGGCCAGCGCGCCATCTCGCGCCACGTCGAACGTGTTGAATTGGTTATCTGAAGAAGCGGTATTTGTTCTAAAGCGCGCCTGGATGCCCACGCGGTGACGGCCGAGCGCCACCAACAGCACGATGTGCGCCTGCAGATCGCAGGCCTTGCCCTGCAGCGCGGCTTTCGTCGTTTGGTGACAGACTTTGATTTGACCTGCGCGCCGGGCGACATCATCGCCCTGCAAGGCCCAAACGGCAGTGGCAAAACAACGCTTTTGCGCGCCCTAGCTGGCTTTCACACCCCTACTTCAGGCCGCATCACGCTGTCGCGGGCGCAGGGCGACGAGATTGAAGAGCAAGGCGAGGTCCTGTCCTTTTTGGGCCATCAAGACCCGATCAAGGCGGGCGAAAAGCTGATCGATCAATTGCGCTTTTGGGCTGATTTATGCGGAGCTAGCCGAGATCGTGTGACCGAAACCTTGGCGCGCGTTGGCCTTACCAAACAAGCAGACCTACAAGGTGGGGTCCTTTCGGCAGGCCAGCGCAAGCGCGCCGCGCTCGCCCGCCTCCTTCTGGAAGATCGCGCCATTTGGCTGTTGGACGAGCCAGCCTCGCCTCTGGACCAAGAAGGCCGCGCCTTGCTTGGAACCCTACTTGACCAGCACGCGCGGCGCGGTGGCATTATTTTGGCCGCTGTGCACGACCCCCTGCCCGGCGTCGTCGCCCGTGTCCTCAATCTCGGCACGCGCGAGAGCGAGGTGGCCGCATGAGCCTGCTCCGTGCCTGTCTGGCAATCCTAAAACGCGAAGTCCGGCTTGGTTGGGGCGCTGGGGGCGGTGCGCTGTTGTCGGCCAGCTTCTTCGCGGGCTCTGTCATGGTGGCCCCCTTCGCTTTGGGTCCTGCGCCCGACACCTTGGGCAAGATTGGTCCTGGCTATTTGTGGCTGGCCCTGACTTTGGCCAGTCTCGTTAGCCTCGAGCGACTATTTCAAGCCGATCTGGAAGACGGCACACTCGACCAAATGCTCCTCAGCCCCGTACCCCATAGCTTGCAGGTTTTGAGCAAGATTGTGGGTCAATGGTTGGCGACGGCCGTGCCCTTATTGGCTGTAAGTCCGATTGCCGCCCTTCTGGTCCGCGTTGAGCCCGCGGTCATCTTGCCACTATGCGCTCAATTGGCAGTGGGCAGTCTAGGCCTGTTTCTTATCGGAGCGATTGGCGCCGCTTTGGGGGCCAGCGTGCGGCGCGGTGGCCTCTTGGTCGCGCTCGTTGTCCTGCCACTCTATGCGCCCAGCGTGATCTTTGGTGCCAGTGCGGCAGCCGCCCTTGCCACAGGCGGCGATTTCTTCAGCCAGCCGTTTTTGTTTTTATGCGCTTTGGTACTCGCGGCACTGGCCTTTGCACCAGTCGCGGCGGCGGCGGCGGTGCGTTTGCACGTAGATTGATGGTGGATAAAGCACCCCTTCACCGCCTTCGGCGGAGCTTCCCCGCAAGCGGGGAAGCGTCAACCGGAAACAGTTGGACACGCCGCTTCCCCATTCATGGGGAAGCTGGCCGCGAAGCGGACTGAAGGGGCCGGCTATACCCCCTACTGCTCCATCGCAGCCTGAATAAGCGCCCGTGCCTCTGGGCTGTTCCAATCGGCTTCACCTGCCAGACGGGCTAACTCTTTGCCTTGCCGGTCATAGAGGATGGAAGTCGGGAAACCGCGTGCTTTGAGCGGGTAGACAATGGCCATTTTGGGATCGTGGTAAAAGGTTAGGCTGCCTTTGCTAAGGTCCGCCAATTCCTTCTTCGCCGCTTCGGCTTCATTGGCCTTATCGACGCTGATGGCGACGACTTTGAAGTCCTTATCGCCTAGGCCTTGCTGCAGGGCAGCCAGCGTTGGCATTTCGGTGACGCAAGGCGCGCACCAGGTCGCCCAGAGATTGACCAAAACGACCTTGCCGTGAAACGCGCTGAGCTGGGTTGGCGCACCGTCTGGACCTGCAAAGCTATTCGGCGGTTGGGGTATTGGTTCTTTGGCGATCTCAAGACCCTTTAACGGGCCTGCTGCAAAAGACGCAAAATCCTTTCCACCTTGAGAGATTGGCACTCCCCGATAAACTCCGTAAAGGATAATCCCGATCAACAAAGCCCCAAGCAGCGCCCATTGCGCCCGTTTGGTCTTTCCCATCGTCACAGGTCCATCGCGCTCAGGTTGCTCTTCACTCATGTCGTCCTCAGATTCCTCTACCCCGCCCGCTTCCGCCAAAGGCCAACAAATGTGGGGCGGTCGCTTTGCAGCCAGTCCCGATGAAACCATGAAGGCGATCAATGCCTCCATCGATGTTGATCAACGTATGTGGCGCGAGGACATCGCCGGGTCAAAGGCCCATGCTGCAATGTTGACCGCCACGGGCATCCTTACGCAGGAAGATGGCCAAGCGATACAGGCTGGCTTGGACGAAATTGGGGCCGAAATTGAAGCGGGCACTTTCCCTTTCTCCACCGATCTGGAAGACATCCACCTCAATATT
This sequence comes from Aquidulcibacter sp., assembly GCF_049239865.1. NCBI lineage: Bacteria > Pseudomonadati > Pseudomonadota > Alphaproteobacteria > Caulobacterales > Caulobacteraceae > Aquidulcibacter > Aquidulcibacter sp. The sequence continues at coordinate 70,470 of NZ_JBMLTR010000191.1, read as the reverse complement.
GAAGCGCGCTTGACCGAGCGGATTGGCGATGCGGGCAAGCGCTTGCACACGGGCAGGTCGCGCAATGACCAAGTGGCGACCGACTTTCGCCTGTGGGTGCGCCGCGCTCTGGGTGAAGCGGATGAGGCGCTTTTGGGCTTGATGCGCATTCTCGTCATCCAAGCCGAAGCCCATGCCGACTGGATTATGCCGGGCTTTACCCATTTACAGACCGCCCAGCCCGTCACCCTTGGCCATCATTTGTTGGCCTATGTCGAGATGTTCCAGCGCGACCGGGCGCGGCTGCAATCTGCCCTCACCCATGGCAATGAATCGCCTCTGGGCTCTGCCGCTTTGGCGGGTACGCCCTATCCGATTAATCGCGATCAGACGGCTGAGGCGCTTGGCTTTGACCGGCCGATGGCCAACTCGCTAGACGGCGTGGCCAGCCGGGATTTTGCGATGGAAGCGCTCAATGCGCTCTCCATCAGTGCGGTGCATTTATCCCGCTTGGCCGAAGAAATTGTGCTGTGGACCTCGTCGCATTTCCGCTTTGCACGCTTGTCAGACTCTTGGTCGACCGGGTCGTCGATCATGCCGCAGAAGCGCAATCCCGATGCGGCGGAACTTGTCCGCGCAAAGGCTGCGCGGATTGCCTCGAACGCGCAATGCTTGATGATGATCGTCAAAGCCCTGCCTTTGACTTATGCCAAGGACCTGCAGGACGATAAGGCCATGACCTTTGAATCCTTTGATGCTTTCATGTTGAGCGTCGGGTCGATGGCGGGCATGATGCAGAGCGTGACCTTTAACCGCGACGCGATGCGCCAAGCCGCCACTTTCGGCTATTCCACCGCGACCGACTTGGCCGATTGGCTGGTGCGCGTCCTCAATATGCCCTTCCGCGAAGCCCATCATGTGACTGGGGCTGTCGTGAAAGCAGCAGAGGCTGCAGGCATTGCTGAGCTGTGTGATGTGCCCTTGGCGACCTTCCAAAGCATCGAGCCGCGCATTGATGCCTCCGCGATTGCGCTCTTGTCGGTCGAGGCGTCAGTTGCTGCGCGGGATTCTTACGGTGGGACAGCGCCTAAGCGGGTTATGGAGCAGGTCAAGCGCTTGCGCCAAGCGCTTCAGTTAGATGCGTGATCGGCCTTTGATTGCTGTGCCGTTTCGCTCTATAGCTGTGTCTCTTCCCCAATTTTGATTGCAAAGATAACGCTCATGAAACTTCGCTTTGCCCTAGCTTGTGCCGCGCTCAGCCTGCTCAGCGCCTGTGGAATCAAGGGACCTCTAGAAACGGCACCTCCCATGTGGGGGCCAGACCGCGCCGCCTATGAAGCCGAGCAAGCGAAAAAGGCGGAAGAAGCGAAAGCAAAGAAGGCTGCCGAAGAGGCTGAAAAAGCGGGCAATTCGTCTCCATCCACTTCGCCGCAATAGGCCCATCATGCGCTTTTTTGATTATCGCGATGGCGCGCTCTACGCCGAGGACGTGCCGCTGGCTGAGATTGCCGATGCGGTTGGCACCCCAGTCTATATTTATTCCCGCGCGACCTTAGAGCACCATTATCGCGTGTTTAAAGCCGCCATGGGCGATCTGCCGGTCCATATTTGCTATGCCGTCAAAGCCAATACCAATCGCGCGGTGATCGCCACCTTGGCAGCCTTGGGCGCGGGCGCAGATACGGTGTCTGAAGGCGAAATCCGCCGCGCGCTGAATGCTGGTGTGCCGCCCGTCGGGATTGTGTTTGCGGGCGTGGGCAAGACCGACCAAGAATTGGCCTATGCGATCTCGGTCGGCGTGCGGCAGATCAATATTGAAAGCGCGAGCGAACTCGACCGGATTGCCACTTTGGCCCAGAACATGGGAAAGGTTCAGCAAGTCTGTATCCGCGTGAATCCCGATGTCGGTGCAGGCGGGCACGCCAAAATCACCACCGGCAAAGCGGATAATAAGTTTGGCGTCAGCTTTGATCTGGCTGAAGAACTTTATGCCCATGCCGATGGCTTAGCCGGGGTCGAGCCTGTTGGGCTGTCCGTCCATATCGGCAGCCAGATCATTGATTTTGCCCCGATGGAAAAGGCCTATCAAAAGCTGGCCGATTGTGTCGGGCGGTTGCGCGCCCGGGGTCTGACAGTTACGCGCCTGGATCTGGGCGGCGGGCTGGCGGCGACCTATGACGAGACGGTCAAAGGACCTGACCTTGCCGCCTATGGCGCGATGGTTCAGCGTGTCGTTGGCCATTTGGATGTCGAGCTGGAGTTTGAGCCCGGCCGAATGATCGCCGCGAACGCCGGTGTGCTTTTGTCGCGCGCCATCGTCACGAAAGATAATGGCGGCAAGTCCTTCTTGGTCGTCGATGCTGCGATGAATGATCTGATCCGCCCGGCCCTCTATGAAGCCTATCACCAGATGTTGCCGGTCAAAAAGGCCGATGACCACGACAATCTAGCCCCGCTCGATGTGGTGGGCCCCGTCTGCGAGACCGGTGACACCTTTGCCGAACAGCGCCCGATGCCAGCGATTGCCGCGGGCGAATTGCTCGCTTTCATGAGTACCGGTGCTTATGGTTTTGCCATGGCCTCGACCTATAATTCGCGGCCTTTAGCGGCAGAAGTCATGGTCAGTGGTGACCAATGGCAAGTGGTGCGGCCACGCCAGACTTATGAAGAGATGTTCGCGATGGAAACGCTGCCCGTTTGGCTAGGAAACAAGACATGAGCACGCAAGAACCTACGCCCACACCCGCCCCTGCCGCAAAAGGCGGCGCAAGCTGGGTCCGTCTGGTCAGTGACTTAGGCCCCGCTGTCGTCTTCTTCTTGTCCTATCAGCATGCCGAGAAAAACGGCGTACCCGAATTTGCACGCGCGATCAGTGGCGATCAGGCGGTGTTGTTCGCGACCGTCTTATTCATTCCAGCCGCCATTGCAGGCTTTGCCTTTTCCTATTGGAAAGAACGCACTGTCAGCCCGATGGGCTTGTTCACCTTTGCCATGATCGGAATTTTTTCAGGATTGGCGCTGTGGCTCAAGAATGACATCTTCATCAAGATGCGGCCGACCTTGGTCTATAGCTTGATTGGCCTGATCCTGTTGGGGTCGGTCTTGTTTAAGCGCAATGTGCTGAAAGCCTTGTTTTCAGGCGCACTGCACATGCCAGAGCCGGTTTGGCACGGCCTCGCCCAGCGCGCTGGCCTGATGTACATCGCCCTTGCGATCATCAATGAAGCGGTGTGGCGTACCCAGCCTTTGGCCACTTGGGTGACCTATAATACCTGGGGCGATATGGCGATTAACATGATCTTCTGGATCGTGAACTTTGCGCTTTTAGCAAAATATTTCACCGATGCCGACGGCAACCCCCTGCTCGACGAGACCAAAGACAAAACCTGAATACCTTGTAATATCTTACGGTCTTGACCTCAGGCAGAAATGGTTATTTGTGATGCCCACAAGATAGAGGGGATCATATGAACCGCCGTAACCTTTTGGCCGCCATTTCGACCACAGCTTTGGGATTTTTGACGTTGAACACATCCGCCCTCGCCCAAACCGCCGCTGATGCGGTGAGCAATGATCCTTTTTTGTGGCTGGAGGAAGTGGAAGGCGATAAGGCGCTAACGTGGGTACGTGGACAGAACGCGCGCTCGCTGCCCAAGCTGACGCAAGACCCCCGCTATGCGAAGCTTGAGGAAGATGCACTCAACATCATTCGTGCCAAGGACCGCTTGACCTTTGGCTCCTACTCCGGCGGCTATGTCAGCAATTTCTGGCAGGACACCAATCATGTGCGTGGCATTTGGCGTCGGGCAGACTTTACCGCTTGGCGCTTAGGCAGCCCAGCGTGGGAAACCGTGCTGGACATTGATAAGCTGGCCAAGGATGAGGGCAAGAATTGGGTCTATCAGGGCAGCAATCCCCTCGACCCACATGATATTTGGAATACCCGCTTGCTGCTGGACCTCTCCAATGGCGGTAAGGATGCCGATACCAAGCGCGAATGGGATGTGAAGACCCGCTCGTTCGTCGAAGGCGGCTTTGAGCTTCCAGAGGCAAAATCTGGGGCCGTTTGGGTCGATAAGGACACCTTGTTGGTCTCCACCGACTGGGGCCCAGGCTCGATGACTGAAAGCGGTTATGCCTTTATCGTCAAGCGCTTGAAGCGTGGCCAGAAGCTAGAAGATGCGGTCGAAATCTATCGCGGCACCGAAAAGGACGTGGCAGTCGCTGCCTTCCGGGTCGATGATGGCACGCGCTATCATCACTTCATCAATCGCGCGCCCACCTTCTTCACCACCGAGACCTATTATTTGGAAACGGACGGCAAAGTCGCCAAATTGGATTTGCCCAGCAAGCACAGCCTGCAAGGCCTGCGCGCGGGTCAAGTTTATCTGACGCTGCAAGAAGACTGGACGCCACGTGGGGCCAAGAAGGCGATTGCCGCAGGCTCACTCGTCAGCGCACCCTTGGCCGCGCTGAAAGCCAAGACCGGGGCTATTGCAACCACCACCATCTATGCACCCGGCCCCCGGGAGGCCTTGCAAGATGTTTCTCTGGCCAAGACGGGCCTTTACCTGACCCTTTCGACCAATGTGAAAAGTGCGGTTCGCTATTATACCCAGAATGCGAAGGGCGCTTGGTCGTTCAAGCCGGTTGCTTTGCCAGCCAATGGCGTGGCTTCAGTTGTGGACGCTGGCATCCGCCAAGAAGAAGCCTTCTTCTCCTACAATGACTTCATCACCCCACCGTCGATCCTGTTTGCCGCCAAGCCAAGCGACAAACCAGTCACGGTTCAGGCCCAAGCGGCTCGCTTTGATGCCTCCAACCTTGAAGTCAATCAGTATGAGGCGACCTCCAAGGACGGCACCAAAATCCCTTATTTCGTGATTGCGAAAAAAGGCCTGGTATTGGACGGCACCAATCCAACCTTGCTCTACGGCTATGGTGGCTTTGAAGTCTCACTTCTGCCCAGCTATTCGGCCATGAATGGCAAGCTGTGGAACGAGCGAGGCGGCGTTTATGTGCTGGCCAACATTCGTGGCGGTGGGGAGTTTGGCCCCGCGTGGCATACCGCAGGCCTGAAGGGCAAGCGGCAAGTAATCTATGATGATTTCATTGGTGTCGCTGAAGATCTGATCGCGCGCAAAATCACCAGCCCGCGCCGACTGGGCATTCAAGGTGGCTCGAATGGTGGTCTTCTCATGGGCGTGATGATGACCCAGCGGCCGGAATTGTTCCAAGCCGTTGTCTGCCAAGTTCCGCTTCTAGATATGCTGCGCTATCACAAGCTTCTGGCCGGTGCCTCCTGGGTAGACGAATATGGCGATCCAGATGTGCCAGCCGAGCGGCCTTGGTTGGAAAAATTCAGCCCCTATCAGAACTTGAAGAAGACTAGCCCCTTCCCAGAGGCCTTCTTCTTGACCTCAACCAAGGACGACCGGGTCCATCCCGGCCATGCGCGCAAATATGCAGCCAAGATGGAAAGCTTGGGTATGCCCTTCCTTTATTATGAGAATATTGATGGGGGGCATTCGGCGGCCGCGAACTTGGTGGAAAGCGCCAAGCAGCGGGCACTGGTTGCCACCTATCTGATGCAAAAATTGGTCGATTAGGTCAGAAAGCTTGGCCCCAGTGGCCAAGCGACCTATTTGACTTACGAGAGGGACGCAACAGAGCAGGAGACAGGCGATGAAGCCTATTCATATCATGCTGGCGTGCGGGCTTTTGGCCTTCACCGCAGCTTGCGAGACGATTCCCTTTGAAGAGCGGGCGAAAGCCTATGAAGACCAGATGGTGCAACGCTTTGTCGGCAAATCTGCTGACGAATTGGTGCTGGCCTTTGGTCCGCCGCAATCATCTTACAAGCTGACCGATGGCCGCGATGTGCTGCAATATGAGCAAAAGCGCACGAGCACTCAGGGCGGGGAAAGCTATACGAGCTTTCGTGAAGTGACCCGCTTTCGGACCGAGACAGACGCGGCCGGCAATGTGCGGACGGTGCAATATACTGAATCCGTGCCGGTGATGAACTCATCGCCCGTCTATACGGTCAATCAGAATTGCATCCGGCGATTTGTGGTGGCGAGCGATAAAAAGGTTGAAAGCTTCCGTTGGGAAGGCAATGCCTGCTTCCGTTAAGCACGGGTTGCCAGCGGCATCCCCGCGCCAATCAGGCTAGCAAATTGGGTAATCAGCGCGGCCAAATCTTCATAGCTGGTCGCCTGAACCTTCAACCCATGCAACGCCGCCGTAATGGCGCGCGCCTGAAGGGCTTGGACGCTGGGGGCCACCAGATTGGTCAAGCGCGCCTCGACCAAGGCCTGCATCCGACTGTCAATGGCAGAGACAACATCGCCAACCAAGGCAGAATTGGTGGCCATCAGCTCTGCGCCATGTGGGGAGGTGTGGATCGCCTGCCAACTTAAGCCATGCAAGGCGAGCCCAGCGGCAGCCAGCCCTTGTGAAAACGGCATATCTGCAGGCCAAGCGGCCTCCGCCGCATCGCAGCTTGCCCGCCCGAGCGCCACGGCCAAGGCCGCAAAAATGGCCGCTTTATTCTCATAGGATTGGTAGAGGGCCGGCCGCGAAATGCCCGCGTCGCCCGCCACATCCTCCATCGAGGCGCGCTTAAACCCATAGCGCGAGAAGACCGCTAAGGCTGCGTGCAGAATCTTGTCGCGGCGAGGATCGCCATCCAAACGTATTGACATTTGGTGATAATATTGTCAGATCGTCATAATGTCAATTTGTACATTGAAGGAATAGAAGATGGCGAGCAAGGGTTTGGTGCTGGTTACAGGCGGATCGGGCTATATTGGCGGCTATGTCATCGCGCAGTTATTGGACGCGGGCTATCACGTGCGCACCACCATCCGCAATCTTGGCCGTGAGCCAGAGGTTCGCGAAGCCCTCAAGAAGATTACGCCCAACCTCGACAATCTCACCTTTTTCGCCGCAGACCTGACGCGCGATGATGGCTGGGCAGAAGCCGTTGAGGGCGTTGATTATGTGCAGCATGTTGCCTCGCCCTTCCCGGCCGTGATGCCCAAGGACGAAAATGAGTTGATTGGCCCAGCCCGTGAAGGGGCTTTGCGCGCGCTGCGCTTTGCCCGTGATGCCGGGGTGAAGCGGGTTGTCATGACCTCGTCCATGGCCGCTATCTCCTATGGGCATGGCGGCTCGCAGACGCGGGCCTATAATGAGGCGGATTGGACCAATGAAGCCAGCCCGGATACCGGTGCCTATATTCGATCCAAAACCATTGCCGAGCGCGCGGCTTGGGACTTCATCAAGGCCGAAGGTGGCACGCTGGAACTCTCCACGATTTGCCCCAGTGCGGTGCTTGGACCTATCCTAGGGCCGGACTTCTCCACCTCGATCCTCTTGGTACAAAAGCTGTTGAATGGCGACTTCCCGGGCAGCCCACGTTTGGGCTTCTCGCTGGTGGATGTCCGCGATGTCGCTGATTTGCATATTCGTGCGATGACCCATGAAAAAGCTGCAGGAGAGCGCTTCTTGGCCGCGTGCGACTTCTATTGGGTTGAAGATGTGGCGCGCGTGCTGCGCGAAGATTTGGGCACCCAAGCCCGGAAAGCCCCAACCGGTCGCCTGCCCAGCTGGCTGGTGCGCATCATCGCCAATTTCGACCCCGTCATTAGAGGGGTGGCGTTTGAGCTCGACAAAGTGCGGATGGCCGACAATACCAAGGCCAAAACCCTACTCGGCTGGACCCCACGCGACGTCCGCACCTCCATCACCGACACCGCCCGCAGCCTAATCCGGGAAGGCATTGTGCGGGTCTAAAGGCTTTGCGCTGACGCATGCCCGCACTCCTGTGAGCCCTCCTAAACTGGCTTTTAAAAGAGGCTGTCCAAGCTGGGCAGCCTCTTTCCACACCACTGTGCTGCCTTCCGCCCACCCCAGTGATCACGCTTTCGTGATTTGCGCGCGGCGGCATCTTGTCGGCGCATGCGCAACAATGATAACCGAAGGATAGTTTTGTTGTTTAGTGCCGATGGTTCGGATTTTGTTTCACTTATTGAGTGACGGGGATAGGGGATGAAGCGTTCACGCTTGGCTTGTGGGATTGCTCTTATTTCAATGGCGGCAGCGCTGAGTGCTTGTGCTTCAGGCGGCGGTGGCGGCGCAGGTGGCAGTGTCTCACCACCTCCTCCGCCCGTTTCACCTCCTCCACCCCCGCCTCCGCCGCCGCCGCCACCTCCTCCTGCGCCACCGCCTCCGCCGCCGCCACCTCCTCCTGCGCCACCGCCGCCGCCACCGCCGCCAACAACGTTGAGTTTCTGGGACGCAAATTGTGGACGCACACCGACAGCGGTACTTTGCGGTGCTGCATCTTCTTTGCTCGGACCCATTGCCTATTTGCAAACGGACAATCGCCGCGCGGGCAATGACTCGGCTGGCGTGTTCAAGCCAGATGGCACGCGCGCCCGGATCGACGTAACGCCTGGGGCTTCTGGATCTACCGGAAGCGGCGAGACATTGAGGACCGTATTTTCGTCGGGCAACCCCGGCTGGAATATCGCGCGCAATTTATCCGATGAGACGCTAACGCTTCCGTCAGGGATCAGGGCCCGCAGGTACTTCAATAATGATACTGCTGGGACACCAATCAACACGTTCTATCTGCTCGACTTATCCACCAATCTGACGGGGGTCGATAAACAGCCCTTCTCGTGGGCATCTGGGGTATATGAACAGGTCACAAATGGCACCACAGTTCAAACCATCTGGGGCATTTACGGCAAGGAAACGGGAACCTGGTCGAGTGCGAATACGGGAACAGCCGTATTCGGTGGCCAAACCATGGGCGAATATGTGGAGCCCGGCATTCGCCAATTCATCGTGAAAAGTGACTTTTCGTTATCCTTGGACTTGAGCGGCGGTTTGATTTCAGGCAACGCGCGCAATTTCAAAGGTCACACTGGAACCATTACCTCGTCCAATCCGCTCGTTGACCTTCCAGAGCTTGGCTTCAATTTCGCGGGTACAACGGTCGCCTTTGGCCGCATGACCGGAACGACGACAGGCACGGGAACAGGCAAGCTCAATGGATTGAGTGGCATTTTTGAAGGCAGCTTCTACGGCCCGCCGGCAGGCATCCCAGCAAATGCGGGTATCTCATTCCGAATTGGGGATTTATTTGGTGGGACGCCAGCCTACCTAGTCGGCATTGGCCTTGGTGCCAGAGACATCATTCTGCCTAAGCCACCGCCACCACCACCGCCGCCTCCGCCACCCCCTCCCCCGTTGCCGCCCGTCTCGCCGGGCCCACCGCCAGGGCCACCGCCGCCGCCTTCAACATCCTGTGCCGGCAGGCCCGATGCTCTTGATTGCATCACGGCCCGCACTGGGTTTTTTGGACCATCGGCAATCATTCGCGTGCGCAATGCGGCACCCGGTGCCGCAACACCCGTCGTAAGTGCGACCGTTCGTCCCGTCGACCCAGGTGTCAATGTCGTCATCGACCCTGGCGCAACTTCGGCAACGAGCGACGATACCTACACCGTGAACTTTCAGGCCGGTGGGGTAAACTTCAGCCAGACCTATACCGGCTTGACGCAAGCCTCCGATGTGTTGACGAACTATCGCAGGGCCACAGCAACCGGATCAGATGGCCTTGAAAGCGCATTTTACATTTTTGACTTTGATCAAGCCCTTACGGGTGCCCTCAATTATGTGACCTTGGCGGCTTATGAACGCCAGATTGGTACCGATGGGGCTGAGCTTGCCTTCTTGCCAATCGGACGTCGCTCCACCAGCGTGCCGTCGACGGGTACAGCTTTGTTCCGTGGTGCCACGCGTGGCCTGTTTGTGAGTGGTGCAGGTGAGCTGTTTGGCACAACCAGTGAAGTGAGCTTAACCGCAAACTTTGGCGCGGGGACTGTTAGTGGTCAGGCAAACCGATTTAGGTTCCAAAATAGCAGTGGTGCCTTGGTAACCCGCCCAGAGGTTCTGGACTTCATTTTCAACGGCAGCTTAAATGGAACGACAGCGAGCTTTGGCGCAAATGCAGTTGGTTCGCCTATATCGACCAATGGCCTTGGCATTACCGGACGGGTGGAAGGCCAATTCTTTGGTTCCACCACAGGCGGACCGACTGAAGTGGGCCTTACTTACGCTTTGGGCAACCCAAGCACAGGTCCCTATATGCTTGGCGGCGGGGTGATGGGTAAGCTTCCTTGACCCTTCCCCGCAAATTTCGCGGTGACTTAGCTTTCGCGATCGGTGCCTGCTTTTGGTTTTGTTGGTCGGCCTTACCGGCTCAAACGCAGGCACAAGCCCTACCGGAGCCAGAACCATCAACGAACCAGGCCGCCACTGAGACGGTGAGCGGCGATACAGCTGTGCTGGTCGCGCTCGAAGTCATGTTGCAAGCTGGCGATTTCGAAGGCGCTTTGGCGCTGGTGCGGGCAACACCAGCCTTGGCCAATCGCCCCGACGGCCTTCGCTTGCAAGCCCAAATCTTGATCACTCTCGGTCGCACTGATGAAGCCTTGGCTGTCCTCGAAGGGGTGCTCGCAAAAGTGCCCAAAGATGGCCTGGCCCGATTTCAGATCGGGGAAGCCCATTTCCAAGCTAAAAGGCCACGGGCAGCCGAGACAGCGTATCGCTTAGCGCTGGCAAGCGATTTAGACCCAGCGCGCTCCGGCCTTGCCCGCCAACGTTTGGCGGCACTGGCGGCACGAACAGGTTGGCAGGGGACGCTTACGGCCTTAATCGCCCCCGATTCCAATCTGAATTCCGCCACGACAACCCGTAACATTGAAATTTTTGGCCTGCCCTTTGAACTGAATGAAGACGCGCGCGCGAAAGGCGGTGTGACATCGGCTTTACAAGGCACGCTTGGCCGAGCCATCCCGCTTAATCGTACATTTTATCTCTCTGGGCAGTTTACGGGCCTGATCAGTGATGCACCCGGGCGAGTCTTCGATGAAGCCTATAGCCAAATCCGCATAGGGCCTGAGTTCCGCTTGCCGCAAGAGGGCCGACTGGCCGCGCAATTTACCCATTCACGTCGATGGTTTGGCGGATCTTTGTTTGAAGTCTCCAATGGAACCCGTCTAGAGGCCAGCCTGCCACTGGGGCCGAAAACCCGATTTGAAATGACTGCGCGGGCTGAAACGGCAGATAATCAGATCAATGCCTTCCGGTCTGGAGATGTTTTTGTCCTCGACCTCGGACGGACCTATTTTCAATCGGCCTCAAAACTAAACCGGTTGGGTCTAACACTCGTTCGCAAGGACGCCGAAAGTGAGACAGAGGCCTTTGACAATGCGACCCTTTCTGTGGGTTATCTTTTCCCCGCGCCTTGGACCAGCAGTGTCTATCTTGAGGGCTATGTCAGTGGCCGATGGTTTGATGCGGCCAGCTTTGCATTTGGCGTACGCCGCGAAGATTCCGAAATGGGCGTTAGCGCACGTTTCACGAAGCGAGACCTAAATTTTAAAGGTTGGTCGCCGTTTATGACGGTCTCCCTCTCAGAAGCCCGATCGACCTTGCCGATCGCAGAATTTAGCCGCCAACGCGTCGAGTTTGGCTTGACCCAAACCTATTAGGGCTAAATCTCCCCTAAAGGCTTTGCGCCAAGGCATCTAATTGGTCGGCGGCGGCGTTCCAGCCGCCTTCGAAACCCATGGCTTCGTGTTGCTTGGCGGTTTCTTCGCTCCAATGGCGCGCGCCCCATTCCATCAAAGTGCCACCATCTGGGGCATCTTCGAGAACGACATAACCCGTCATGAAGGGCGCGTTGGCACCAGGCAGCCAGTCGCCGACATAGGCGTCGGTGAAGGTCTGCTTATGGCCTTCCACCACTTCAAGATATTGGCCGCGAATGGGGTTTTCTTCGCCAGCCGGACCATTCATGACGATGTAACTCCCCCCGCCCGGGCGGACATCGATCTCGGCGACCGATACTGTCCAAGGCTTCGGGCAATACCATTGCTTCAGGAGCGCGCCTTCAGACCAACAGCGCCACACTTTGGCGCGCGAAGCCTTTAAATGGCGGGTGATTTTGAGGGTGCGCACGTCGGCCATTCATGCATCTCCTTCTTTTTTGACGCCCTTGAGCAGTGCAAAAATCGCCATGGAATGACCATGTCCCAATTCATGAAGTTCTTTAAACCACGCCACAAGCGCGCCTGCTTTGGTAGACGGTTTGAGTATTCCGCCTTCGGTCCAGCCTTGTTCGTCAGCTAAGCGCCGAAGGTCAGCTGGCGTCAGGCCCGTCTTTTTGTGGATGGTATCGAGATAGGCTTGAAAGGACACGCGGCTCTGATCCTATGGGCAAGGTAGCGATTAGGTCGGCTTTACGGTTCCCAAAAATCCAATAAGGATCAGCAAAGCATAGGTCAGCCAAACCCACAAGCGGGCACGGTCCATCGCTTGTCGCAACGGGATTTCCGTCTCATCGCTGGAGCCTTTTTCAATCACGGCTAGCAAGAGCGGGCCAACGGGCCTGCCTGCGACATCGATCATGATCGCGGCCCCAAAAATGGCGGCAAAGACCAATGCCTTTTGGCTGAGCCAGCTTTCAATGAGGGGGCCCCAGCCCAATAGCGAGGTGATGCCAATCCCGGCATAAAAGGCCGTGATGGCGAGCTTCAACCAGAATTCAATCTGCTTGAGCTGCGGCACGATGGGCTTTCCCGTCATCAGATTAATGGCCCATGTCAGGCCCATCCAAACTGCCCCGACCAGCCAAGCCAGCCACAGGCCCCAATCGGGTATATCCCAATAGCCAGCCACATCCACAAGGGTGATCGACAAGGGCACCATGATGACCCAAGCCGTGCGCGGCCCCATGTCGACCACGCCCAATAGCCTCAAGAGTTCAAGCCGTGTTGCCAACGGCTTTGCCCGGTTACGGAAAGCCGAACCCAAGATCGCAACGCCAAGATCGCCGCCTAGCCAGAAGACAAAAGCCAAAACATGGACATAAACAAGTACGTCATAGAGGCCCATAAAGTCTCCCCAGGCGCGTGAGCAAAGAGAAAGACTTACTTCACACGCCGCTCTTTGATGCAAGTGCGCTTCACCAGCTTGTCTTCTTCAAACCAATGCCAAGTACGACCCCGATCATTGCCGTCATCAGACAATTGGATCATCTCATAAAGATAGGTGCCGGGGCTGTCCTTGCGGGTCCAAGTGAGCACAACCGTCTTATCGTCAATTTCCCAAGCCCGGCCAAAGATGCGGTCGGTATCCCACCAAATCTGTTTGTCCTTATAGGTCGCGGGAAAATGGATCTCCTCGCGGCGGCCATCGGGCCACGTATAGGTATTGATCTGATAATAGGGATAAGTCGCGTCATCTTGGAATTTGCATTGCAGATGCGAGGCGTGGCGATCCAGCTCAACATTATTGGCGTCGACATGGATATATTCCCCGACCCATTCGCCTTCATGACGGGCCAAAAGCGGCATGCCGGTTCGAATATTATCCATAATGCAGAATCCCTTTTGAAGCAGACCAAAGACGTCTAAGCTGCGACAGTAAATGATATATCCTATACCTCTGACAAGGCCTTCCCGTGGAAAACCTCATCCTTCTGCAGCGCCACGCTAGTCACTCCGCGACTTTGTGGATTAATCGACCCGATAAGCGCAATGCGCTTTCTGTTGCCATGTGGGCGGCGATCCCGGCGCGCGTGGCAGAAGCCATTGCCGACCCTGACATCAAGCTCCTGTTCGTTCGGGGCGCGGGCGGGGTGTTTGCTGCGGGTGCCGATATCTCGGAAATGCCAGAAGTCTATGCGACAGCCGAAGCCGCCCTTTTAAATGATGAGAAGATTCAAGGCGCGATGAAGGCGCTGGAAGAGTGCCCCAAGCCCGTCATCGCCTTGATCGAAGGGCCTTGCGTGGGGGGCGGCTGTGGCATCGCCCTAGCGTGCGACCTGCGCATTGGCGTCGAGGGCAGCCGCTATGGGGTGACGCCGGCAAAGCTCGGTCTCGTTTATGGCGCAGGCGATACGCGGCGCTTGATCCAAGCGGTCGGCCTTTCCAAAGCCAAAGACATTTTATTCACCGGTCGCTTGCTCGATAGCGCAGAAGCGCTCGCCTGTGGCCTAATTGATCGCTTGGTTACTTCCGATCGCTTGGAAGCAGTCGCGGCAGATTACGCCGCAAAGATCGGTGCGGCCTCGGTCTATTCGATCCGCGCGCAAAAGCAGATTTTGGCGATGTTGCGCGGTGGCTGTGACGATGCCGAAGCCAGCCGCGCGCTTTTTGGCGCAAGCTTTACGGGCGAAGATTTCAAAGAGGGCTTTGCTGCCTTTATGGAAAAGCGGCCTGCGCAATTTCCTGTGCGCTGATTGTTTCTGCGCTAAATCCGGTGTGTTGAGTTGGGTGCCCATTGGGCCGTCAAAGAAGAGGGTTTGGGCGTGGCCAGTTTTGCCATCATTGGCGCGGGGATTAGTGGCTTAGCCTGCGGCAATGCACTGGCTGCAGCGGGGCATCAGGTCGCCTTGTTTGACAAAGGGCGGGGTCCGGGCGGTCGCATGTCGACCCGGCGGATCGACACCCCCTTGGGCCAAGCCTTTTTTGACCATGGCGCGCAATTTTTCACGGAGCGGGACCCGGACTTTCAAAAGGCGATTTCAGCGCTAGAAGCACAAGGTGCAGTCGGTCTCTGGCGCGGCCAATTTGTGCGCGTGGATGGGCAGGGCCAACAGCACTCGCAGGGCGACGAGCCGCGTTATGTCGGTACACCGGGGATGAATGGCATTGTTCGCGGCCTTGCAGTGGGCTTAAACCCTGCTTGGGCGATGCGCGTCAGCGCCCTTTCCGGCCAAAAAGGGGCTTGGCAACTCCATTTCGAAACAGGCGAAACCCTTGGGCCCTTTGACCAAATCATCTGCGCGGTGCCTGCTGAACAAGTCAGCGATCTTTTGGCCGCCCATACCCCAGCCATTGCCCAACAAGCCAAAGCGATCAATTCATTGCCCTGCTGGACAGGCCTGTTTGCCTTTGAAACGCCTTTGGCGCTCGATTGGGATATGGCGCGCTTTGAAGCCCATCGGGTGCTGGATGTGATCTCCGCAAGCGTGAATAAGCCCGGCCGCACGGGGCCTGCGACCTATGTCGTCCAAGGCCGCGCCGATTGGTCGATTGCGCATTTGGAAGAAGGCGCAGACGAGATTGCGACCACCCTCTTTCAGGCCTTGGCAGAGGTTTGCGGCCCCCTACCGACACCTCTGGTCCAATCCGCCCATCGCTGGCGCTATGCACGGGTCGAGACCAGCCATGGGCCGGGTCATTTGTATGATGGCGATCAAGGCATAGGCGCGTGCGGCGATTGGTTGTCTGGCCCACGGGTTGAATCGGCTTGGTTATCTGGGCATCACTTGGGCCGACACCTGTCAGCTTAGCTGACAAAATGAAAAGACCGTTCTACAACCTTTTTGCTCTCGTTTCTCTCACTCGGATTGTCCAAAGGAAGCCCACATGTTCTTGTCTTTAGCCACATGGCCCGAAATTGATCAGCGGCTGAAAGCAGGCAAGCGCGGGATCATCATTCCCATTGGCAGTCACGAGCAACATGGCCCAACAGGCCTGATCGGCACAGACGCGCTCTGCCCCGACATCATTGCGCGGGAAGCTGAAAAGCAGGGTGACTTACTGATCGCTCCGCCTTTTTCGATCGGCATGGCCCAGCACCATATGGGCTTTCCGGGCTCTATGACATTGCGACCCTCCACCATGATTGCCACCATTGTCGATTGGACGGCCAGCCTAACGCGGGCGGGCTTTGACCGCCTCTATTGGGTCAATGGCCATGGCGGCAATGTCGCCACGATCCAAGCCGCTTTTGCGGAAACCTATGCGCCTTTTTCACTGCGCGGTGAGGCAGCCCCCTTTGCCCATATGCTGAAGAATTGGTGGGAATTACCGGGGATAGAACGGTTGTGCCTCGACATGTATCCCGTCGGCCATGGCTCGCACGGCACAGCCTCTGAAGTGGCAGTCACTTATTGGGCCTATCCAGAACGCGCAGACCTCGCGAAGCTGGTGCTAGACCCGAAGATCGCGCCTAATGGCCCGATCCGCGATGCTGCAGACTATCGCCGCCGCTTTGCGGATGGCCGCATCGGCTCTGACCCAACCCAGTCGACGCCAGAGCAAGGCGGCAAGATTGTTGAAGCCGCCGCCAAGGCCCTAATCACCGACGCCACCAACTTCTTTGCTGAGACTGCCTGATGGCCCAAGCCCCCCATAATTTTGATGTCTTGATTTCGGGCGGTGGCTTGGTTGGCCTGACTTTGGCCTTGGCACTTGACCAAGGTGGCCTGAAGGTGGCCGTCATTGACCGCTTACCGGCGGCGGACTTGTTGGAAGAAACCTTTGACGGGCGCGCCACCGCTATGGGGTTTGCGACCTATCGTATGATGCAGAGCTTGGGGGTCGCAAGCCACATTGGCGAAGTTCAGCCGATTGAACAGATTTTGGTGTCGGACGGCCGGATCAGTAGCCCCTCACGCAAAGGTGGCCCGTCTTCCCTCACCTTGCATTTCGACCATCGTGAGACAGGTGCAGGCGATGAGCCCTTGGGCTGGATGATTGAAAACCGCCGAATCCGCCTCGCGCTCGACAAAGAGGCCGCCACACGGTCCGGAATCACGCGCTTTGCCCCCGATGAGATCGACGATCTACGAATTGACACGGGCCAAGTTACGGCGCGCTTGAAGTCGGGCAAGATCTTGACCGCGCCCGTGATCGTCGGCGCAGAAGGTCGCGGCTCTTACGTCCGCAAAAAGGCGGGTATCCGCACCTATGGCTGGGCCTATGATCAAACCGGCATTGTGACCACGGTTGCGATGGAAAACAGCCATCAAGGCGTTGCGCATGAATATTTCTTGCCAACAGGCCCCTTTGCCATCCTGCCGCTGATGCATCATCGCGCCAATATCGTGTGGTCAGAGAAGACCAGCCGCGCAAAAGCCCTTCTGGCCATGAGCCGCCCCGATCTGGAGCAAGAATTGGCGCGCCGATTTGGCGACTTCTTAGGCGCGGTCAAGCTTGATGCACCCGTCTGGTCCTATCCTTTGTCGATGGAGCTTGCCGCCACTTGGGCCAAGCCGCGTGTGGCCCTCGCCGGGGATGCAGCCCATGGCATTCATCCAATTGCAGGCCAAGGCCTGAACCTTGGCCTCAAAGACGTTGCGGCTTTGGCGGAAGTTCTGGTCGAGGCGCGCGGTCTCGGCCAAGATTTAGGTGATTTGGCGGTGCTGGAGCGCTATGCCCAATGGCGGCGGACCGATACGATGACGCTGGCTATCTCGTGCGATGCCTTCGTCCGGCTTTTCTCCAACGACATTGCCCCGGTCCGGGCACTACGGACACTCGGCCTCGGGATTGTCGATGCCATTGGCCCAGCGCGGCGCTTTTTTGCGAGCCATGCCGGCGGTGCCGTCGGTGATTTGCCAAGACTTCTGCGTGGCGAGCGTTTAGGGGCGAATGCATGACCGACTTTGCCACGCCCAATCTACCCGCTCGCGATATGGCGGCGACCTCTGCCTTCTATCAAAAGCTGGGTTTCACGGAAGATTATGTTTCGCCCGGCTGGATGATCCTGTCACGCGGCGGCCTGCAACTTGAGTTCTTTCCCTATCCCGACCTTGACCCCACGACCTCGTCCTTTGGCAGCTGTTTGCGGGTCGACGACTTGCAGGGCCTCTATCAGGCGTGCGTCGCTTCTGGCATTCCCCAAGTTCACACCGGTATGCCCCGCGTGCATCCACCCAAGCGTGAGCCATCAGGCCTGACCATCGCCTATCTGATTGACCCAGACGGTAGCCTGATCCGCATCATCCAGAACGATTAAAGCCGCTCCAGCACGGCTTGGGCAAAGAGCTTCGCACCGTGCTTACCGTCTTGGCGGTCGAGCGTCAGATAAAGCCAAGGCTCAATCAGCTCTAACTCCATCAACAACCAATTGCCGTCTGCCCCGCGCACGAGATCAACCCGCGCATAAGTCAAAGGCGTGCCGTCGGCCTTGGCCAGCACGGCTTTCGCGGCTTCCAACGCGCCTTCGGGTGCATCAATGCCCGTTTCGACGGCCCCATGCTGGCCTTGCGTGCGATAATCACCCGCTTTTGGCCGCTTGATCAGCGCATGGGAAAACCGCCCACCGAAATAAAGCAGCGACAACTCGCCCTCTTCCGTCACCGCGGGCAGGAAGGGCTGGATCAAGGCAGCTGCCGGGGGCAATATATCGTCGGAAGGAACAGGTTCACCACGCTTCAAACGGGCTTGCCGCCAAGCGCCTGCGCCAATGCGCGGTTTGATGATGATCTCATCGGCATTCAGCACATCAAAGCTGCCCAGAATCACGTCGGGGCTGCAGGCATCGACGGCCAAGGTTGGGGGTACAGGGGCACCGCGCCGTTCAAGCTCTGCCAAATAGCCCTTGTCCATATTAGCGCGGATGACCGCGCCATCGTTTAGCAAGCGCGCGCCTGAGGCTTCAATTTCGGCAACGCGCTTCAAAAAGGTCTCAGTCGCTTGCGGGTAGTTCCACGCCAAAAGCGGCAGAACGGCTGAAAAGCGCGACCAATCCGTGCCGTCATCCTGCCAGAACACCGGCTCTATCTCGACACCCGATGGCGCAAACGCCTCGCGCAGCAGCACAAGTTGATTATGCGCATAATCGGGTTCAGCCCGATCCGGGCGGCTGGGGTAATAATCATGGGTGACGAGGAGTGCGATTGGTTTCATGTCCAAGCCGCTAGCCGCATCGCGCGCAAACGTCTAGAGCAGGCCCGCACTAAATTGCTTGCGGCAAGGAGCCCTTAGAGATGACGACCCAATTTGATGTTTGCGGTGTAGGTAATGCGATTGTTGACGTGATTGCACCCGCATCGGACGAATTCCTAGCCGAACATCAAATCGCCAAGGGTGCCATGACCTTGATTTTTGATGAGCCTGCGGTGGAGCGCCTCTATGCGACCATGGCAGCCGGTCAAGAAAGCTCCGGTGGCTCTGCCGCCAACACTTTGGCTGGCATCGCCTCTCTGGGCGGCAAAGGGGCCTATATTGGCAAGGTCGCCAATGACACCTTGGGCCAAGTGTTTCGCCATGACATGAATGCTGGCGGCGTGGCCTATGACACCCCGCCCCATGCCAATGGCCCTTCGACCGCGCGCTGCTTGATCAATGTGACGCCCGATGGCCAGCGCTCCATGAGCACCTTCTTGGGCTGCTCACCCCTGCTGACGCCAGAGGATTTGGACCCTGCGAAACTTGCTGCCGCGCAAATTGTTTTTTTGGAAGGCTATTTGTTTGACGCCGAAGAAGCCAAAGCAGCTTTCGTAAAGGCCTCTGAGATCGCCCACACTGCTGGCAATAAGGTGGCGCTGACCTTGTCGGACTTGTTCTGCGTCGACCGTCATAAGGCGGCTTTCCGTCATCTGGTTGCCAATCACATCGACATTTTGTTTGCCAATGAGGCCGAGATCATCGCGCTTTATGACGCGCCAGACTTTGACACCGCCTTGGCCGCAGCGCGCAAGGATTGCGACCTGGTCGCGCTGACCCGCTCTGAAAAGGGTTCGGTTCTGGCGCGTGGCGTCGAAGTTGTGACCGTTGCCGCCGATCCTGTTGCCCAAGTCGTCGACACCACGGGTGCTGGCGATCTTTATGCGGCAGGCGTGCTCTATGGCTTGGCCAGCGGTCGTGAACTTGAAGCGTGCGGAAAACTGGGTTCACTGGCAGCTGGGGAAGTGATTTCCCATTATGGCGCGCGCCCGTTGGTCAGCCTTGCAGAGCTAGCCGCCGCTCGCGGTCTCTAAAGGGTCAGGTTTGGCGTAAGTTTTGCTTGGGCAGCGCCATGATCAAGCACGCGGCCTACCTTGGAACACTGATGGCATTGGGCTTTGCCTCCACTGGGCAAGCCCAAAGCGTCTCCACCTATCGCTCTGACGGCGTCACCGCGCCGCAAGTGAAGGCGGAAGTGCGCAAAGAACGGCCTCGCAACGTGCGTATCACACGGTCCACCGATGCATTGCCGCCCGTCGGCGGTTTTATCGACACGATTGAACCGGTTGGCGGCGGCGTGCGCCTTGCACCCGCCTCGACCGAAGCTGAGCCTCTGCCAATGGCCATATTGGTCGACGTAGAGGCACAACCGCGCCAGAGACCACAATCACGCAAGTCGCGCCTGAAGCGCCCTGCACGCAACTAATCATACGACCTGTCGGCTGCCCTTCCCCTGCCCGGTTCTGAGGGTTAGAAAGCCCAACCTGCGACGGGATCGAACACCAGCATGCTGAAACTTGACGGGCTCACCAAAACCTATGCTGGCCAAAGGGGTGTGAACTCTATCAGCTTTGAAATCGCACCTGGCGAAGTGGTCGGCTTTGTCGGCCCCAATGGTGCCGGCAAGACGACGACCTTGCGGATGATTGCTGGCACGTTGGAACCCGATCAGGGCACAGTTCAACTGATGGGCCATGATGTCTGGTCGAACCGACAGACCGCCCAAGCCGTGATGGGCTATTTGCCTGAACATGCACCCTTGTATGACGATATGACCCCGCGCAGCTATCTGGACTTTCTATTGTCCGCGCGGGGGGTGGCGCGTAAGCAGCGCCCCGATCTCCTCACCCAAGCTGCCAAGCGAACCCAGATTGAAGATGTGCTGGATCGGCGGATTGAAGGCCTGTCGAAAGGCTATCGGCGACGCGTGGCGCTGGCTGGTGCGTTGGCCCATGACCCGCCTGTCCTGATCCTCGACGAACCCAGCGATGGCCTCGACCCTAATCAGAAGCGGGTGACGCATGCATTGATCCGCGAGCTCTCGCCCGGACGGATCATTTTAATCTCCACCCATCAATTGGATGAAGCCGCCACTTTATGTAGCCGCTTGATCTTGATCGCGGAGGGCCAAGTGCGCGCCGATCAAAGCCCGGCGGACTTTGCAGCCCAAAACCCTGAGGGCCGGATTGAAGATGTCTTCTATCGCTTGACCGCAGGACCTTCGCCCACGGCGTCAAATCCGGACGAGGCGCAAACATGACCGCCTTTTGGACTGGCTTTTGCGCCTTATACCGCCGTGAGTTGCGCCAAGATGCCGGCAATCCCTTGGCCTATATGTTTGTGGCGAGTTTTATCTCGGCTTCTGTCCTATTGGCGTTTCAAGTGGGCGGCCTGTTTGAGGCCGGGCGGGCGGAGCTGGTCGCTTTCTTCCAATTTCATCCGTGGCTGTTTGTGGTCCTGATGCCAGCGCTAAGCATGCGGGCGTGGAGCGATGAAGCGCGGACGGGAACTTTAGAAACCTTGCTCGCCCTACCCGTGCCGACGTCGGCGCTGGTGCTCGCGAAATTCATGGCGGCTTGGACTCTGGCATGCCTGATGCTCGTCCTCAC
Organism: Aquidulcibacter sp.; assembly: GCF_049239865.1. Lineage (NCBI taxonomy): Bacteria > Pseudomonadati > Pseudomonadota > Alphaproteobacteria > Caulobacterales > Caulobacteraceae > Aquidulcibacter > Aquidulcibacter sp. The sequence continues at coordinate 49,115 of NZ_JBMLTR010000191.1, read as the reverse complement.
GACACCACTCTGGCTGGGCCTTAGCCTGCTTGGGCCTGTCGATCATGGGGCGACTTTGACCGCTTATCTGGGCTCTTGCCTGCTGGCGGGGGCCTATCTGTCAATCGGAATGGCCGCGTCTTCTGTCAGCCGCAGCCAAGTCTTAAGCTTTGTCATCGCTTTGGGCGTGAGCTTTCTGGCCACTGCTGCTGGGCTACCGCTGGTGAGTAGCACCTTGGCGGCCTTCCTGCCTTTACCACTGACAGAGGCGCTCGCCTCACTCTCCATGCTGGATGCCTTTGCAGGATTTGAACGCGGCGTGATTGAAGCCCGCGGGCTGAGCTATTTTCTGGCCGTTATAGCGCTGGGTCTGTGCTTGACGGGCCTGTGGGTCGACACGAAGCGTGGGGGGCAAGCATGAAGCGGCCCCTCTTCACCCGCCTTGCTGCGGCTCTCTTGGTTGTTTTGTTTGTGAGCAGCCAAGTGATCAGCCAAAACTGGCTGGCGGCTCTGCGTGTCGATACCACCCAAGACCAGCTTTATACCCTCTCAGCCGATACAAACGCCGTGTTGCGCGAGCTCAAACAACCCTTAGAGCTGCGGCTTTATCTTTCCCGCGAGGCCTTGACCGAAGACCCAGTGATGCGGGGCTTTAGTCAGCGCGCGGCTGATTTGCTGTCGGTCTATGCGCGCGAAGCCAATGGCCAGATCAGATTGACGATCATCGATCCCAAGCCATTTTCGGCCCGTGAAGAGGAAGCTTTAAAGGCAGGTCTCACACCTATTCCGGGGCCGCGCCCGGATGATGCGGCCGCTTTTTTGGGTTTAGTGCTGAAGAGCCCCTATGGCCGCGATTTGGTGGTGCCGCTGCTCGATCCAGCCGACGCCGCCAGCCTTGAGTTTCAAGTAACCCGCGCCGTGATCAAACTGAGCGAACCGAACCGAACACGGGTTGCGATGCTCACCAGCCTGCCTTGGCTCGTGGCAACCGACCCAGAAAGCGGCACCATGCGGCCGGTGGCCGAGATTGCATCCTTATTGATGCAGGAGACCGAGTTTTCTCTCTTAAGCTCAGATTTTCAGACAATTCCGGCGTACACAAATGTGCTGATTGTTGCTCAGCCTGAGCCTCTGACCGAGGCGCAGCAATTTGCGCTGGACCAATATGTTCTCAAAGGCGGCAAGCTTTTGTTGCTTCTGGACCCCGCTTCAACCATTGCGCGCGATGGCGGCGGCGGTCAGCAACAGGGGACCCAAGCGCTGGGTCGTTTGACCCAAGCGTGGGGCTTTAGCGTGCAAGGCGATGTGATTGCCGATCGCGCCTACGCTTTGCCGGTACAGACGGGCCTTGCTGGCCGCGCGGCAATTGCACCCCAGCCGCTGATTTTTCAAGTGCCCGCCAGCGGCCTCAATCAGGATCATGCTGTCACGCGGGCCTTAAGCCAAGGCGTTCATGTGGCAACGCCCGGCGAAGTGGTTCGGCTTGGCCAGACAGGCACCAGCTTCACCCCGCTGCTGACCTCGTCGCCCGATACGATGCGCCTTGAGGCCAAGCGCACTTTATCGGGTCTAAGCCCACAAGATATTGAGCTTGATTGGCAAAGCTCTGGTCAGCGACAAGTCTTGGCAGCAGAAGTTAGCGGTTCTTGGCGCACGGCCTTTCCAAATGGCGATCCAGCCAAGCGACAAGTGGATGCGCTCGCGGCAAGCGATAAGCCCGGCCAAATCCTCGTTTTTGGCGACGTCGATTTGTTGGCCGATAGCCTTTATGTCAATGACACTGGCGCTGTGGCCGACAATGCGCGCCTGATCCTCAATAGTGTGGATTATCTGGCTGGCAAAACACAGCTTGTGGAGCTGCGATCCCGCACACCTCGCCCGCGCAATTTGGTAGAGGTCGAAAAGCTGCGGCAGGCGGCGCAAGCGCGCGTGCTGGAAGAAGAGCAGGCTTTGGAAAGTCGTCTCGCCTTGGCTGAAACCCGCTTAAAAGAGATCGAGGCCAAGGAAGCGGCCAAGGACCTCATCGCGTCAGACGTCACCGACAATGAACTCGCCCAAGTCCGCCAAGAGGTGCAAGAAGCCCGCACCCGCTTGCGGGCTGTCCAAGAAGGTGTGCGCGAGGGTGTTGCGCGCATCAAAACCCGTCTCATGGTAATCCCCGGCATTGTGATCCCCCTGCTGATCGTGCTGGCAGGGCTGTTGGTTCAGGTTTTCAGGCGACGCCAGCAGCGGCGGCTTGCCCAATGACCAAGCCGAATTTGACCACGGGCGACCTCAAACGACGGGATATCTTATTTCGCTTGGGCGGAGCTTGTGTGGCGGGCTTGGGTCTTAGCACTGTTGCACCTGCAACTAAGCCCAATGGTCAGCGGGAACAGCGCAGGTCCGGCAAGGTATTCCCAAAGTTTGCCAAAGAGGTGTCGCGTATCGGCTGGGTAAAGGTCGTGGGACCCGTCGCCCAGTTTGAACTGGCAGATGTGTCTGGAACCTGGAAGTTGCCCCGGGCTGATTGGTACAATGCAGGCGATGAACCGTTACGCCGTCTCATCAAGGCGCTAAGTGACTTGCGCTATCTCCGCGCCTTGCCCACGCCGACAAAACAAGAGTCTGCTGCCAGCCAAATCGATCCGCGCAAGGGTGGGGACGGGGTATGGCTGACATTAGAGGCCGACGACCGTACCCCGCTCGCCACGTTGATTTTGGCTAAACGGGGCGAACAGACCTTGGTACAGCTTGCGGGTGAGACCGCGCTCTATGAAGTCAATTCGGTGGATTGGCCGAGTTTTACCAATCCGAGCGCATGGCTGGACCTGCCCAAACTGGATTTTGCGCCCGAGCGGATCGCGACGGTCAGCCTCGCGCGTCCGGGGCAAGGCCAGCTTGATATTGTCCGGCGGCCAGATGGCGGATTTGCGCCGGTCGGCGGCAAAGCAAACCCCTTGATAACCGACATCGCACTGCTGCTTGGGCGCTTGGAATTCCAAGATACTCGGCGGGCTAACAGGCTTACCGGTCCCACACGCTTTAGCCATGAGACGAGCCTGAAATCAGGCTTGGTCATTGCGCTGGACGGCCATGAAGATGAAGGTCACTATTGGGTGAAATTGCGCATGGATGCAAGTCAGGCCGCAAGCCCAGAAGAAGGCGACCGTCTGGCCGCCCAAACCGACCAATGGGCGTTTGAAATTCCAGCTAAGTCCTGGACCTTATTGACGACCCCGACTGACTTACTTCTGCAAGCGGGTCCCTGACTTCTCACAAAAGCGCGCGTGCTGCGTCTGATAAAGCTCTAACGCTGGACCTGATGGCGTGTGCGTTCTAACTGAGGACTTATGATTTCTGGCTTCGCAAACCCGCAACGCTTTTTAGGCCTCAGCAACTGGCTGTTGCCAATTACCAGTGTGTTGGCTGTGATTGTTTCCGCTATCGGCGTGGTTTGGTCGCTCCTCTATGCCCCAGCGGACTATCAGCAGGGTGAGACCGCGCGCATCATGTATATTCATGTGCCGTCGGCTTGGATTGCGGTCGGTGCCTATAGCGGCATGGCGATTGGCAGCATTTCCTATCTGGTTTGGGGCCATGCACTTGGCGATATTGCCGCCAAAGTGATGGCACCAATCGGGGCAGCCTTTACCGCGCTCTGCCTTGCCACAGGTTCCATCTGGGGCCGCCCAACGTGGGGCACGTGGTGGGAGTGGGATGGACGTTTGACCTCGGTCCTCGTGCTCTTCTTCCTCTATTTGGGTTATATGGCGCTGCGCAGCGCTTTGGACGAAACCAGCAAGGCCTCCAAAGCCGCGGCCATTTTGTGCTTGGTCGGCACGATCAATATTCCGATCATCCGCTTTTCGGTTGAATGGTGGAATACGTTGCACCAAAAAGCCTCCATCATTCGCGAAGGTGGCCCCAGCCTCGACCCCAGCCTCTTACACCCCTTGCTTGTTATGGGCGTTGCCTATCTGTTGATTTTTGCCGCTTTGACCTTGGCCGCGATGCGCGCGGAAATCTGGAAGCGCTCAGCCGACGCGATTCAGGCGAGGTTGCAGTCATGATTCCGCAATTTGCTTCCTTCGCTGAGTTCTTAGCCATGGGCGGCTATGCTGGCTTTGTCTGGGGTGCTTGGGGTCTAAGCGCCGCCGTGATCGCTGGCCTCATCCTGCGCGCCAATGTGACAGGGCGCAACCAGAAAGCCCGCTTGGAAGCCTTGCGCCAAGAAAAAGACGCGGGCACACCCTCATGAGCGCACAGCCCTCTGCCAATCGCCTGATGGCGTTTCTGCCGCTGGCCTTATTCCTAGCTTTAGCCGGGCTATTTGCTTGGGCGATGTTTGGCCAACGCGTCGACCGCCATGCCAGTGCTTTGATCGGCAAGCCAGTACCGCCCATTATGTTGCCAGATATGGACGGCAAGACCCTCGACCTTACGAGCTACAAGGGCCGCGCCGTCATTGTGAATGTGTTTGCGTCCTGGTGTGCGCCATGTCGGGTCGAGCACCCCATGCTGCTGCAACTGGCCAAGGATAAGCGCTTTGTGGTTATCGGCCTTGCTTACCGCGATGACCCCAGCAAAACCCAAGCCTATCTCGACGAATTGGGCGACCCGTATGCGCAAACTGGCATTGATCGGCAGGGCGCGGCGGGCGTGCAATTGGGCCTAGGCGGCGTGCCAGAGACCTATGTCATCAGTGCCAAGGGCATTGTGCTGACCCGCCACCAAGGGGAAATCACCCCGAAAGTGGCCGCTGAATTGGCACAATTGGCGGCGCGAAATTCAACGCCCTAAAAATTGCTGCTTGGGGCGACGTGCCTTCTGAATTTGTTCGTAAATCATTAACGCGACGCAGATTAGCCCTGACTTTATGAAAGTTGATCCGCCTCTTTTCCCCCAATCTCTCGGCCAAACCCCTGCTGCGGCGCGCCCGTCTGCGGAGGCGACAGAGGCCCGCAAGGCGTTTGCAGCATTGTTGAGTGCTGCCAATCAGCGCTCGAGCTTACCTCGGACACCAACCACCGATACCCCGCCAGCGCGGCCTGCTTCTGCTATGAATTCAACGCCTTCGGTCAAGGCAGAAGAGCCAGCACCGCAAAATGGCTTGGCCCGCCCCGGGCGCGTGATCGACATCCGCGTCTAGTCAAAAAATTTAACTAAAATCCAATTCAAATCTAGTTTAAATCAAAGTCAAAATCACCTCAAATCAAGCTCTAACTTAGCTTAATATCTCCCGATTCTGCGGACGGTTTATTGGTAACTCATGGGTAATATCGCCCTCGGTTACAACAACCAAGCGCCTAAATGGCGTTCCACCGCTTGATGAAGGATCATACAATGATTGGCATCAACTCCAGCTTAGGGCCTGTACAGGCCTTACAGCTGCAGGTCGCAGCCCGGAGTGACCCGTCCCAAAAAAGTTCGGACGACACACGCGCTCGCGACACAGCGTCAGACAAGGGCCAAACGGCCTTTGAGCTTGATCTGACAATGCCTCGAAACCTGCCGGATAAATTGCCCAAAGCCCATCACCTGGACTTTCTGACCCAGATGGAAGCGATTGTGGCTGCCAATTCAACGCAGGAAACCACCAGTGACCTATCGACCGATGCTGCCCGCCTACAAGCGCTGCAGATCCGTCAACAATTGGAGTCATTGCCGCACGGGATCAGTAATCGTGCGTCCCAACTCGCGCTGGCCTTTTTCCGCTAGCCCCGGCTGACCCCACACCCTCTTTGTATTCGTGCCTTCGAGAGTTTCACCACGCCGACCCTGTGTCGGTGTGCTTGGGGGCGGCTGTCCGCACCCATGGGCTGAGCGAAGTTCCTCACCAACAGGGCCATAGCGCCCGTTTCAGCAACGCGTGACTTAAAGTCAAACCAATTGCTAAATGCAAGGAGATCACAATGATCAGTGTCAACACCAATATTGGCGCCATGGCCGCCGTTCAAAACCTCAACAGAACCGGCCTCGAACTCCAACAATCGCAGTCCGCCATCTCAACCGGCAAAAAGGTCGCCAATGTCCGCGACAATGGGGCAGTCTGGGTGATTGCCAACAAAATGAGCACAGACGTGGAATCCTATAGCCGCGTGCGTGAATCGAACGAGCGCGCCACGGCTATTCTCGATACCGGCATTGCAGCTGGCGAAGGGATCATGGAATTGCTCAACGAGATGAAAGCCAAGGCTTTGGCCGCAACCCAAACCGGCCTCTCTGCCGGTTCCCAGGCGGCTTTAGCCGCCGACTTTGCCCAATTGCGCGATCAAATCACAACTGTCGTGGCCAATGCCGCCTTTGACGGCACCAATATGGTGAAGGCAACACCCGACAGCGCCATTGCGTTGGGGGACTCGGCCGGGGCGAACAATATCACGATTGCGGGCGCAAACCTAAGCTTGGGCGGTGGGGTTGTGACCGTCACCGGGACTTCGGCGGTCGATAATACGACCAATGCCGCAGCCGCCCTAACGGCAGTCAATAACTCAATCACCGCATTGGGTACACAATTGGCGACCTGGGGTGCTGGGGCAAAGCGGATGCAAGTTCATCGTGACTTTGTTGGCAAGCTTCAAGACGCGTTGAACACCGGTATTGGTTCGCTGGTTGATGCTGACTTGTCGGCTGAAAGCGCCAAATTGCAATCCTTGCAAGTGAAACAGCAATTGGGCATCCAAGCCCTGTCCATCGCGAACTCAGGCATGCAAACGGCTTTGTCGCTCTTTCGCTAAAGCTGAAGCCTCTGACTGATTGAGCGCCACTATGACCCGGATGATTGCCTCGCAATCGTCCGGGTTTTTCTTTTGAATCAGAAGAATAGATCAAGTTTAATTGTGAATCGGCAAATTCTACCTATTGGTAACAAAAGATTCACTACCCTTTGGTAACGTGGCCCTAGTCAAAATGACGCAAGCGGCGAACCAGCCGCCAAGAATGCAAAATGCAAGGGGATCACAATGGTCACGGTCAATACCAATAAGGGTGCGATGGCTGCCATCCAAGATCTGCGCGTAGTGGGGCAGTCGATGGCAAAGTCCCAAGCCGCAATCGCAACTGGCAGCAAAGTCTCATCTGTTCAAGGTGCCGCGTCTAGTTGGGTTTTAGCCAAGCAAACCTCCAGCGATGTTTCGGCCTATAATCGCGTTCGCGAGTCGACTGATCGTGCATCAGCCATGTTGGATACGGCGATGGCGGCAGGTGCCGCCATCATGGACTTACTCGACCAAATGAAGTCGAAGGCCTTGGCGGGGACCCAGACAACCAATTCCGCTTCGGTTCAGGCCGCTTTAGCTGCTGATTACCTCGCTCTGCGTCAACAAATTGGGCTGGTGGTTGCAAATGCGCAATTCGAAGGAAGCAATATGGTTGGCCCCAACCCTGCAAGTGCCATAGCGCTGGGCGATGCCGATGGTAATAACAGCATCACAATTGCTGGGGCGGACCTCTCTTATGGCACCCCAATTATGCAGATCACGGCTTTTTCCCATTTAACAGGCCCAAACAACGCGACTGTTGCTCTGGGACTCGTGAACTCAACCATCACCACACTCGGCAATCAGATGGCCACATGGGCAGCTGGCGCCAAGCGGTTGGAAACCCATCGCGAGCTGACGAGCAAAATTCAAATGGCTCTGGACACGAAGTTCTCATCCCTCAATGATGCGGACCTCACGGCCGAGAGTGCCAAACTAAAGGCTGCCCAAACGCGCGAACAACTCGCGACACAAGCTTTTGCAGTGGCAAATGCAACAACAAGATCAGCGCTGTCGCTCTTCCCATAATTGAAGTCACTTTCAAATTAAAAACCATGGGTTGGCCAGTAAGCTTCTTGCTGGCCGATTTCATTTTCGAAATTCGAAATAAAAAATAAATACAGATAGATATGTATTTTGTTACTTTTGGTAACGTACGATTCATAACCCGCTGGTAATGTTATTCTTGTCACAAAGACACGGCGGCAAAAAGTCGCCCAAATGCAAAAAGCAAAGGGATCAAAATGATCAGCGTCAATACAAATATCGGGGCTATGGCGGCCATTCAGAATCTGTCCTCAACCAATCGCGATCTGCAATCCACACAGAATGCGATCTCAACGGGCAAAAAGGTTGCGTCAGCGAAGGACAATGGGGCCATTTGGACCATTGCCAATAAAATGACCTCCGACGTCAAAGCCTATGACCGCGTTCGGGAATCCAATGAGCGCGCCGGGGCAATCCTCGATACCGGCATCGCAGCTGGCGAGGCCATCATGGAATTGCTCAATGAAATGAAGGGCAAGGCCTTGGCTGCTTCTCAAGCAGGCTTGTCGGCAGGATCTCAAGCGGCACTAGCCGCAGACTTTGCCCAATTGCGCGATCAAATCACAAACGTGGTTGCAAACGCTTCCTTCGACGGGGCAAATATGGTCGCCGCAACACCCGCATCCGCCATTTCCTTGGGTGATGCGAATGGCACCAACAATATCACCGTTGCAGGGGTGAGTTTGGCCTTGGGGAGCACGACCATTACGGTCACGGCAACCTCAGCGGCCGATACAGCGGCAAACGCGTCAACTGCCTTGGGTCTTGTCAACACGTCCATTACCAACCTCGGCACGCAATTGGCGACTTGGGGTGCAGGTGCCAAGCGCTTGGATGTGCATCGTGACTTTGTTTCCAAGTTGTCCGATGCCCTCGACACCGGGATCGGGGCGATCACCGACGCTGACCTCAGCAAGGAAAGTGCGAAACTGCAATCCTTGCAAGTCAAACAACAGCTGGGCATCCAGGCATTGTCGATTGCCAATAGTTCTGCCCAGTCCGCGCTTTCACTCTTCCGCTAAGAGAAGAGATTTAAAAAGAAAAATCCCATTCGAAACCTTGGCCCGGACGGTAACGTCCGGGCCTTTTTCTGTTTGAAACAGGTGGCCAAGCGACGACATCAGAAACCAAAATCCCACTTAAATCAAATCAAAAACAATGGCTTGATGATGTTAATATGAATGTCTGCATTTTATTCTTCTTGGTAACTTCTGATTCATAACCCATGGGTAACTTGGCCTGGTCAAAAGGACGCGGGCGACAAAATGTTGCCCAATCTGCAAAATGCAAGGGGATCACAATGATCAGCGTAAATACCAATATCGGGGCCATGGCGGCCATTCAGAATCTACGCAGCACGAATTCTGACATGCAAACCACCCAAAAGGCGATCTCAACCGGCAAGAAAGTTGCCTCCGCCATCGACAATGGCGCTGTTTGGACGATCGCCAACAAAATGACTTCCGACGTCACCGCCTATGACCGCGTGCGCGAGTCCAATGAGCGCGCTGGGGCCATTCTTGATACAGCCATTGCCGCTACCGAAGCCATCATGGAATTGCTCAATGAAATGAAGGGCAAGGCTTTGGCCGCAACCCAGCCGGGCCTTTCAACGGCTTCACAGGGCGCACTCAACGCAGACTTTATTCAGCTGCGCGACCAAATCACCAATATTATTGCCAATGCGTCCTTTGATGGCACCAATATGGTCGGTGCAACGCCAGCTTCGGCGATCTCGCTGGGTGATGCGGCTGGGGCCAACAGCATTACGGTTGCCGGAGCTAACATGAGCTTGGGCGGTGCGGTGGTAACAGTTACGGGGACGTCCGACGTAAGCAGCGTGGCAAACGCCACCGCCGCACTGACCTTGGTCAACGCCTCGATCACCAATGTCGGCACACAATTGGCGACATGGGGTGCAGGCGCGAAGCGCTTTGAAGTTCACCGAGACTTTGTCAGCAAACTGCAGGATGCGCTTAACATCGGGATCGGGGCCATTACCGACGCTGATTTGAGCAAGGAAAGTGCAAGACTTCAATCTCTGCAAGTCAAGCAACAACTAGGCATTCAGGCGCTGTCTATTGCCAATAGTTCCGGTCAGGCCGCGCTCTCTTTATTCCGTAACTAATTCATTCGTCCCTGAAACAAAAAAGGCCCGGACGGCGACGTCCGGGCCTATCTTTATCTGGTTTTACTGAAGCGCTTAGCGAATGCCGGGCACGTGCAAAGCCGCTTCCGCTTCTGCCTTGGCCTTCATAGCACCGCCCGCATGACGGCCCAATTCAAGGCGTGCAATCGTGCGGTTATGCACTTCATCGGGACCATCTGCCAAACGCAGCGTGCGCTGATGGGCATAGGCCGAAGCCAAGCCGAAGTCTTGGCTGACACCGCCGCCGCCATGGGCTTGGATCGCATCATCAATGATCTGAAGGGCCATGTTAGGCGCTTGCACCTTGATCATGGCGATCTCAGCGCGAGCAACCTTATTGCCGACCGTATCCATCATATAAGCTGCCTTGAGGCAGAGGAGACGGGTCATTTCGATATCAATGCGGGCGCGCGCAATACGTTGCTCCCAGATTGAATGCTCGGCAACCGTCTTGCCAAAAGCGACGCGTGTGGTGAGGCGCTGACACATCTTTTCCAGCGCCATTTCAGCGACGCCAATGGTGCGCATGCAATGGTGGATGCGGCCTGGGCCCAAGCGGCCTTGGGCGATCTCAAAGCCTGCACCTTCGCGCAAGATCAAGTTTTCAGCCGGCACCCGCACATTTTCCATCTTCACTTCAAAGTGGCCGTGGGGCGCATCATCATAGCCAAACACATGCAGCGGACGCACCAAGGTCACGCCCTTTGCATCCAAAGGCATCAAGATCTGGCTTTGCTGGGTGTAGGACTTCGCGCTGGGGTCGGTCTTGCCCATCACGATGGCGACTTTGCAGCGTGGGTCACCGACGCCAGAACTCCACCACTTTGTGCCATTGATAACATATTCGTCGCCATCGCGGACGATAGACGTTTGGATATTGGTCGCGTCAGACGAGGCAACGGCTGGTTCGGTCATCAAGAAGGCCGAACGGATTTGGCCGTTCATCAAAGGCCGCAGCCACTTTTCCTTTTGCTCCAACGTGCCATAGCGCATCAGAACTTCCATATTGCCGGTGTCAGGTGCCGAGCAATTGAATACTTCAGACGCAAAGCCAACGCGGCCCAAAATCTCTGCAATGGCCGAATAGGTGACGTTCGATAGGCCGGGGCCTTCAAACTCAAACGTATCGTCGACATGGGCAGCGCCATGGCTTGGCGGCATGAACATGTTCCAGAGGCCAGCAGCCTTTGCTTTGACTTTGAGGTCTTCGACGACTTGGATGACCTTCCAACGCTCACCCTCAGCATCTTGTTGCTGATAAACCGGAATGGCAGGAATGATATGTTCCTCCATAAAGGCTTCAACCCGGCCAATCCAATGCTTGGTTACGTCTGAATGTTCGAAAATCATGTCGTGCTCCCTGTTTCGTGTTCTTCTACCTTCCGAGCAACCTAGCCCCGTGCTGGCGGGAGGGCAATCGAAAGCATGAGACTTGAAGCGGATAAAACTGCGGCATAAACAGCAAGGCATGAAACTTTTCCCCGTTACAGCGCACCGACACGACGTCTCCTTGACCCCTTTGGTCGAAGCGGACCGGGAAGCATTGCGCGCAGCCGCGTCTGACCCTGCTCTTTTCCGCTATTGGCCGCGCGATATGGCCGCAGATAAGTGGGATCAGAACTTTGATTGGATGCTGCAAGAGCAAGCTGCCGGTCGATGGCTTTTCCACACCGTCAAGGCGGGCGACGGGCGGATTGTCGGCCAAACCTGTTACCTCGCGATCCGGCCTGAACATAAGGGCGTTGAGATTGGCGGAACTTGGTATGTGGCTGATGTCCACGGCACGCAAGTTAACCCCACTTGCAAGCTCGTCCTCTTGGAAAACGCCTTTGCCTGCGGTGCCGAGCGGGTGGAACTGAAGACGGATGCACGCAACAGCCGATCTCGCGCCGCGATCTTGAAGCTAGGCGCTTCGTTTGAAGGCATTTTCCGTCGACATCTCTTGTTGCCGGACGGTCAGTGGCGCGACACCGCTTGGTTTTCCATCCTGCGAGACGAATGGCCAAAGGTCAAAACCGGTTTGGAAGCCCGTCTGGCCCGCTGAGCTTCAGCCGAGCGCTTGCACCAAAGCTTTCAAACGCTCAACCAAGCCCATCTCATCCTCGGTAAAGTCATTTTCGACCCACCAACGTTCGAGCTCGCGCAAGATGTTGCCGACTGCAGGTCCAGGACGCGCGCCAGCTGCCAGCACTTGCTCCCCCGTCACTGGAAAGCGTGGCGCGACAAAGCCGCTCGACAAGGCAATCATCGCGCGCCATTGGCTCGTGCGTCTGGGCTCAGGATCATGCGCCCACGCTAACCGCACGCGGTCGAGATAAAGGGCTGTCCCCATCCAATAGAGCGCGCGGCGAACCTCGCGGGCCGACAAATAGGATTGGATGCCCGTCTGATCACTGGCCCAAGCCAATAAGCGTTCACCTTCCGCGCTCGACAATTTGAGGCGGCTGACCAAGCCTGCAACCCGCGTTGGATCGCGTGGCAGAAGCGCCATCAAGCGCTGCAGCGGCTCTGGGTCTAGGAACAGACTGGTTTCGATCTCGACCAAATAGTGGAGGGCTTTGAGGTCCGTTGCTTCGGGTAAAATGGTAGCCAAAACGCCCGTTTCGGCCATGGCGGCTAGAACTGTGCGCGGATCAGGTGCCGCGAGCAGGCGCTTCACTTCCATCCAAACCCGTTCCACCGACAATTTTGCCATGCCCTCACGATGTTTCGTGCAAGCTGCCAGAGCGACCGGGTCTGGCACGCCTTTGCCGTAAAAGGCGTGGAAGCGGAAGAAACGCAAGATGCGCAGATAATCTTCGGTGACGCGTATCTCGGCATCGCCCACAAAGCAGACATGGCCAGCCTTGGCATCGTCAATCCCTGTGCCAACGGGATCAAAGACGCGGCCCTGCGCGTCGCAATACAGCGCATTCATGGTCAGGTCGCGGCGCTGGGCATCGGCCAGCCAATCGCCGGTAAAGACAACTTCGGCGTAGCGGCCATCGGTGGCCACATCCCTGCGCAGAGTCGTCACCTCCACTGGCTTGCCAGCGGGAATAGCGGTAACTGTGCCATGGGCCAAGCCTGTGGGCACCACTTTGATGCCAGCCGCTTTCAGCGCCGCCATCACCGCCTCGGGCTCTAACTGGGTCGCAATATCAATATCATGCGCCAGCTTGCCCAAAACCGCATCGCGCACGCACCCGCCAACCAAGCGGGCGCAGTCCGCCTTTGCCGCGTTGAGGGCGACAAGCACAGCTTGCGCATCGCGATTGCGCACCAAGGGATGAGTGGCGAGGCTGATCTCAGTCATGCTGCGCAGATAGGGCCGAAAATGGCACCTGTCATCCCTCGGATTGCATGGCGCGCGTCAGTTGTCACCCAGAGTCACCGGTCTGTTGCCACAATTCAATCTTGGTACCATCGGGATCGACCAGCCAAGCGAACTTGCCATAGGGCTCTTCTTGCACATCGCCCAGCATCTGGCCACCCGCAGCCAATATCCTGACGAGGAGTGCGTCGAGGTCATCCACCCGGAAGTTGAGCATCACATCCCGCGTGGAAGGCGCAAAGTAGTCGGTATCAGCCTTAAACGGACTCCAAAGCTGGTAGCCATCTTGACCTGCAAGTGAGAAATTCACGCCATAATCATCCAGCGCGAAACCCAACACATCGCGGTACCAAGCCTTCAACCGATCCGGGTCGGGGCTTTTGATAAAGACCCCGCCCAAACCCAAAACACGACCGCGATCTGTCATCCCCTGCCCCTATTCAAACAAAGCTTTCAGCTCCCGCTTCAGGATTTTGCCATTGGCATTGCGCAACAAAGGCTCGTTCATGATGCGCACATGCGCGGGGACTTTGAAGCTGGCGAGTGAAGCCCCGACCCAGCGTTTCAGCTCTTCGGCCGTCAAGGTCGAACCCGGCGGCACCGTCACGACCGCCCCCACTTCTTCGCCGAGGACCTTATGGGGCACGCCGATGATGGCCGCGTCGGAAATGTCGGGGTGCTTATAGAGAATGTCTTCGATTTCCGAGCAATAGACATTCTCGCCACCGCGAATGATCATGTCCTTGGCGCGGTCGACGATGAAGATGAAGCCTTCTTCGTCCATTTTGACCAAATCGCCCGATTTAAACCAGCCACCACCAAAGGCCGCTTCGGTCGCCTCAGGCTTATTCCAATAGCCAACGATGACATTGGGGCCGCGAATCCACAATTCACCCACTTCGCCGAGGGGCACGTCTTGGCCATTGGCATCGACAACGCGCACATCATTGATCGGATGGGCAGGACCACACGACAGCGGCCGCAACTCATAATCTTCTGAGCCAATATTGGTGACGGCGGCAGAAGTCTCGGTCAGGCCATAGCCTTGACCGGGCGACACTTTCGGGAAGGTCTCCACGATTTTGCGCACCAATTCTGCCGAGGAAGGCGCCCCGCCGTAAGAAACGCTCTCCACCGTGGACGTATCAAACTCCTTCAATTGAGGGTGTTCAATTACTTGCCACGCAATGGCCGGCACGCCGCCAAAGCTGTTGATTTTTTCCCGCTCGATCAACTCAATCCCTTTGAGCGCATCCCAGCGGTGCATCATGACGATCTTCACACCTTGCGCCACCGAGGGCACCAGCACGGCATGACAGCCCGTGACATGAAAGAACGGAATGGCCAACAAAGTCGCCTTCTTGGGCAGAGTTGGATCGGGTGCGGGCGGTGTCTCGCCCCGACGCAAGAATTGGCGGGCCGTATTGACCATCATATTCATTAGATTGGTGATGACATTGCGGTGCGTGCCATAAGCGCCTTTTGGTGCACCGGTTGTGCCGGAGGTATAAAACAGGGTGCAGAGGTCTTCGGGGTCGAGGTCAACATCGGGGGGTGCTGTCTCTGGCAGGCTCGCCCAAGAAACAGACTCGCCGATCAAATCTTCCAGTGCGATCGCGCCAGCGGGCTTATCATCGCCGCCACGCGCCACGATCAGGGCCTTTAGGTTCGGGATATTCGGCAGCTTTTCTGCAATCCGGTCGGCGCGCTCCACATCCACAATCGCCAGAACCGAACCAGAATCGCGCAAGCCATATTCCAGCTCGTCTGCAGTCCACCATGCGTTTAACGGGCAAATCATCGCGCCAATGATGACGCTGGCCCAAAACACCACCGGCCATTCGGGCAGATTGCGCATCACCAGCGCAACCCGGTCACCCTTTTTGACGCCATAAGTGTCCTTCAAAATATGGGCGAGTTTCGCGGCCGCATTGGCGTGGGCGCGATAGGTAATCCGCTCATGGCCATAAACCAAAAACTCAAGTTCACCATGCGAGCGGCCAATTTCGAAAATATCCCGCAGATTTTGTGGGCCGACTTTGTAAACGCGAACATCTTGACCGCGAATGGTCTTGGTTTCGATCTCTAAAGGACCACCTGGCCCCGTGAGAATGGCATGAGCTTGAGCAACCGACATGGCTGGAAATGGCATTGATGTTTCCTCTCCCTGAAGGGATTATGTGCCGCCTCTTTGGGCGTTTGATGCAGGTATTCAACGAGAGAAGCAGCAAAGCAAGGGAAAATCATGCGACGCGTGGGCTGATAGCAGCCAAATAATCCCAGAGGCGCTAAAGCCGCAGCCAGCTAGCCCATAAGCCGATGACAAGTGACCTAGGCGTCCCCACATAGATAAACAGAGATTGCCGTCCCTGACGGCCCGTAAAGGAGCAGGACATGCCACAAGAACGCCCAAAAACTCGCCTCATCGGGCTCGCGCTGGCGCTTAGCCTCCCACTCTTGGCCGCTGCCTGTGGCGCGAAAGACGATCAAGTCGGCGGCTTCACCAATGATTTGACTGGCAATGAGATTAAGGTGACGGCGCTGCGCGATCCGCAATTGCCACAAGTTACCTGCTATTTTGGCTCGTTCGACCGCAGCCTGCTTGACCGTCTGGGCAAGGGCAATTGGTTTGAGAACCCGTCCAACACCGCCATAGATTGCCACCAGACCAGCCCAATCGACGCGACTACGTTGGCGACCTTGCCGAAGAATTCGGAAGTCTTCTCCAAAGGATCCAGCCTGTTCTTCAAAAGCATCGCTTTGCGCCGGATTGTCGACGTGCCTAATCAGTCGATTATTTATGTTTCCTATAGTCGCGAACTGGTGGCAGCGTCGGCCAAATTGGGCATGAGTGTTGTGCCCGTGACCTTTACGGCCCCAGCATCGCCGCCCGCAGCAGCAGCGCCTGCCCCGAGCGCAAAGCCCTAAGGCGAAGGGGCCTTGCCTTCTGGCGCTGTCGCGTGCACCTCAGTCAGACCATGTCTAAGGCCGATTCAACCCCTCTGCCCGATCTAGCCGACCTGCCGGGTGAAGCCACGCCGGTGAAGGGTGTGCTGCTGGGGGTTGAGGTGATCCGCGATCATTTGCGGCGTTTGCCGGGCAAGCCCGGGGTCTACCGGATGATTGGGGTCGATGGCGAAGTCCTCTATGTCGGCAAGGCAAAGAATTTGAAGAATCGCGTGACCTCTTATGCCCGAGGTCTCGGCCATTCCAATCGTATCGCGCGCATGATTGATCTGACGCGCGCGATGGAATTTGTGGTGACGGCGACCGAGACAGAGGCGCTGCTCTTAGAAGCCAATCTGATCAAGCGCCTTAGACCCCGCTTTAACATCCTGATGCGGGACGATAAGTCGTTTCCCTATATCGCCATCCGTCGCGATCATGCGGCACCGCAAATTTCCAAGCATCGCGGCGCGCGCGCCAAGAATGTCGATTATTTCGGCCCTTTCGCCAGCGCTTGGGCGGTCAATGCCAGTCTAACGACCTTGCAGAAGGCGTTTCTCCTGCGCTCGTGCACCGACAGCGTCTATGACGGGCGCTCGCGGCCTTGCATGTTGCACCAGATCAAGCGCTGTTCGGCCCCCTGCGTCGGCTTGATCAGCAAAGACGATTATGGCGAATTGGTCGATGAGGCGACGGCATTCTTACGCGGCAAGTCCGTCGATCTGCAAACGCGCCTCGCCGATGATATGCATGAAGCCGCCGAGACCTTAGATTTCGAACGCGCAGCCCGCTTGCGTGACCGCATCAAAGCACTTGCCAGCATTCGGGCTGTTCAGGGGATCAACCCACAAAGCTTCCAAGAAGCCGATGTGTTTGGCTTGGCCTTAAATGGCGGGATGAGTTGTATCCAAGTCTTCTTTTTCCGAGCCGGGCAAAACTGGGGCAATCGCGCCTATTTTCCCAAGCACGAGAAGGAGGCCACAGAGCCTGAAATCCTCGATGCCTTCATGGCGCAATTTTATGACGACAAGCCCGCGCCAAGCCTGATCCTGACCAGCCATGCTCTGCCCGAGGAAGCTTTGTTGGCCGAGGCCTTGAGCCTGCGGATGGATGCCAAGGTTGAGATACGCTGTCCCCAACGCGGTGAGAAGCGCGATACGGTCGCCCATGCGACCTCCAATGCCCGCGAAGCACTGGCGCGCAAAATGGCCGAAAGCAGCACCCAGACGAAATTGCTCGATGGAGTCGCCGATGTGTTTGGCTTGGCGGCCACCCCGCAGCGGATTGAGGTCTATGACAATTCCCACATCCAAGGCAGCCATGCCGTTGGTGCCATGATTGTGGCGGGGCCTGATGGATTTGAGAAAAGCCAATATCGGAAATGGACCATAAAAGATGCCAAGGGCGGCGATGATTTTGCTATGATGCGCGAAGTCTTCACCCGCCGCTTTGCCCGCTTGGTGCAGCCCGAGCCCGAAGATCTTCCCCCCAGTGTGGATATGGAAGGCAATTTGATCGACGAGAGCGGTCGCAAAAACCGGCAACAAGACACAGCTTGGCCAGACATTGTGTTGATAGACGGCGGCGAGCAGCAATTGGCCGTCGTTATGGACGTCGCGAAGGAATTGGGGCTGGAAGAGGACATCACGCTGATTTCCATTGCCAAGGGCGTGGACCGTGATGCGGGGCGCGAATATTTTCATGTGCCGGGCCGCGCACCCTTCCGCTTAGAACCCAAAGATCCTGTGCTCTATTATCTGCAGCGATTGCGCGATGAGGCCCACCGCTTTGCCATTGGCGCACATCGCCAGAAGCGCTCCATCGCCATTTCGAAAAATCCGCTCGACGAGATTGCCGGCGTGGGCCCGATGCGCAAGAAAGCCATTTTGGCGCGTTTTGGCTCTGCACGCGGCGTTGCGCGGGCGAGTGCGACTGAACTGATGGAAGTGCCAGGCGTCAATGAAGAGCTGGCAGCTCGAATCCAAGCTTATTTTCAAAGGACCTAAGGATGAAGTGGCTCCCCAATGCCGTCTCGATCAGCAGATTGGCTCTTGCGCCTCTGATTGGCTATTTGATCTGGGTAGGACTCGCCAAAGGTTTAGCGAACCGTGAGCTTGAGTGGGCATTTGGATTGTTTGTGTTTTCAGCTCTGACCGACTGGCTGGACGGCTATCTCGCACGAAAGCTCGACGCCAAGAGCGAATTGGGCGGTAAGCTGGACCTTTGGGGCGACAAAATTCTGGTAGGGATTACCTTGCTGGCCTTGTGGGCGGGCTGGATCATGCAGAATAATCCACAAAGTGATCTGATTACTGGCGCTTTGGCAGATCCTTTAGGGATAGCGGCTGGGCTCTTCTTCCTGCTGGCCATTCCGGTGCGCGACAGCCTTGTGACGCGGTTACGCGCGCAAGCCAGTTCGAAGGGCATCTCCTTGTCCCCGACCTTTGCCGCGAAATCAAAGACTGCCGTGATTATGGGGGGAATGGGCGTGCTGCTCGCAGGGCTTGCGAGCGGCATGTCTGAATTGGGCTACGCTGGATTTGCTATTCTGGTCTTGGGAGCTTTGATGTCGATCTGGACCGGACTGTCTTACTTTAAGGCCGCCAAAGGGACCGGGAACTAAGCCGTCAACATCCGCTGAAGTGCCCAGTTTGGCGCACGCGCGCCCGATAGCGAGATATCGAGGCCGATCACGGCTTCCACGTCTTCATCGCGTCCGAGCGGCAGGCGCATCCAAAAGCGGACGGAATGACCATGCACACCGACCTCAGCGGGCGCAACGCCACACGATGGCTTCCGCTCGCGCACAACCCGTTGGATCGTCTCGGCAGAACCAGGAAGCTCTGACTGCACCAAACACAGGCGCGGGTCATCGCCAAAGACATCGCGGAGCGCACTGCCAGCAACGCGCACGCGCGGGCCTTCCAATGCCTTGGTCTCGATCAATGAGATGAACGGCAAAAGTGGGCCAAAGGCACGGGGTTGAAAACTCTCACGCGTCGGCATCGCCGAGCAGCCAGCTGCGCTGTTCCAGACGTCGAATAAACGACGCTGTTCTTCCAGCAGCAATTGAGCTCGGAACATTGACACCAATATTAACCCCCTGTTGAGATTAGTATCAGTGATTTGCACCGAATCGCGCAAGAGTCTTTATGTATAGCAAGAGAATATTTTCATCTTTTCACTGCGAATACTTGTTTCGCTAGCGAAACGATCTCTTAATAGTTAACGGCGACCGCGTCCTAAGCCAATTTTCTTGGCCAACTCAGAGCGCGCTGCCGCATAATTTGGCGCAACCATCGGATAATCTGCAGGCAGACCCCATTTGGCGCGATAGTCGTCAGGAGACATATCATAGGAAGAACGCAAGTGGCGCTTCAGCGACTTGAACTTCTTGCCATCTTCCAAGCAGACAATATGGTCCGGGAAGACGGACTTTTTGGCAGGCACGGCAGGAACCAATTCCTTGGACTCCACAACGGGCGCACCTTCATGGGTATTCTTTAACGACGCATAGACCGTCGAGATCAAACCAGGCAATTCCGATGAAGGAAGCTCATTGCCGGCCACATAGGCCGCAACGATTTCAACCGTCATCTCGATCAAACTGGCATCCGTGTTTTCCGACATTACTTAGTTCCCCAGAAATTAGAGACCAGCGCCTCCAAAGACTAACCTTACATAGGCCTAGACCAGTGTGGAGCGCATTTAGATCAGATGCAGCACCACATTATGGTTTTAGGCATTTATTTTCTCGTTGAACTGAGAAAACCACTGGGGCTGATTTGTTTCATCATACCGATGTAAATGCAAGCACTCAAACCATACTTTTTGCGCGGATACCCACGGTAGATCAAGACTGATTTAATTGATAACCCAAAAATTTGTACGCTATTTTAAAAAAGCTCATGCAAACGTTTCTAATTGAATATTCTATACTCAAAGTACTATTTGGTTACGCCTAACAGATTGTTATTACAATTCGTTCATGTTTAAAAATCCCCATACAGTGGAAAAAATCGTTTTCGAATTTTATTTGGAAAATGGGCGCATTTTCGATACCGACGGGTATCGACAACTAAGGTAACCTTAGGGGGTGTTTCCAAACACTAGGTTTGAAGAGCGTGCCGCAACGGAATATAGTAATTCTTCGTCGCCTTCTTCGAGCTTGGCCGCCAAGGTTGGTGACATTGCCGATGTCAGCGCCCAATTCCAGTAACGCAGCACAGTTTGTGCTTTATTGGTTGAAATTGTATCATAAACGAGCACAGAGCGGCCCCAGGGGTCGGTCAAATCGTGGTCATCGGCCATTGGGCGACGCAGTCCACGCCACAATTGCCGGAAATGTTTCCGTTTCAAACCAGTCGCCTTGCACAAAACAGCGATTGATTCGCCGCCGCCGTCCGACAAGATTTGCGCCCCGCACATCGGCTTGATGCCGGCGAGGAAGGAAATTTCAACAAAGAGCTCACGCGAAGGTAACTGGTGGTCGAGGGCTTCAATAGCCCCCTCAAGACTGCCGTACGGACTACGAGCCGCGGCATCCCGATTGCGCTGGCGACGCTCAATGAACTGAAGGGTCTTGCGCACCAAGGGGTCGCGCCAGCCATCGGCTGCTGCCCGCGCAAATATGTCTTGAGCTGCTTCCAAAAGCGTGAGGCGCTCAACCGCGAAACGCTGCAGAATGCGCCGGCGATCTTCCGCATCCCCCCACCAGAACATTGTTAGCCCTTGTGAGGGCTTAAGTTCAGGACGCTTAACCAAGAAGGGCACTAGGCTGTGCTCCTGCTTGGACATCGCGGTAGCCTGCTCGATCGCGGGATGGGCAAATGTACTGCCCTCATTGCGTAAAAGCGCCTGAATTACCTCAACTTCGCCCATATTGACCAAAACATCAGTCACGGCTTCTGAAACGACCTTGCGCTTGGCAATCATCACCCGGTGTGCAGTGGTGGCTGAGGGGGACAGCGCGGTCGCAATAAGGTCTGAGTCATTAAAGCCTTCGCAGACCTCCAACAGCGGGATCGCGACTTGGAGGGCATCCTTGGCCAAGAAACGTAGAAGAATGGCCGGGGTATCGACCAATAATGCCATACGCTCTGCACAGCGAACTCGGGCTCCTAAGTCGCTCTCACGCAGAACCTCAATCAGCAAATCGGCTGCGATATGGCGTTCTTGCGGCGTAATGCGGGAACCGGGCAGACCAACGACATCTTGTAGACGGCGCGTCAACATCGCGCGCGTCTTGGTTTGACCCCCTTCTTCGATTTCGAAGCTGTCTATCTCGAACTCTGAGAGGGTTCCGTCGGCCATTTTGTCCTCACGATGCCCTGCAAATTGGCCGAGGAACATTAAAATCCAGTTTACACCCTCTGTTCAAAGTAGTGCGCGTCTTCACTTAAATGGAACGTCATCCCACCAAGGAAAGAAGTCGGGCATGTCTGTTGAAACCTTGTTAGCGTAAGCCGGAGGTCTCTTTTCAAGGAAGCTCATGACACCCTCGCGGGCATCAATCGTTTGTCCACGCGCATACACACCGCGGCTATCGATCTTGTGCGCTTGCATCGGATGGTCCGCCCCCAACATGCGCCACATCATTTGACGGGTGAGCGCAACGGACACAGGTGCTGTGTTGTCGACAATTTCGCGTGCGATGGCCTGCGCCGCTGGCAAAAGGTCTTCTGGCGCATGCAGCGACTTCACCAATCCAGCCGCGAGTGCTTCTTCCGCCCCAAATACGCGCCCTGACATGCACCAGTCGAGAGCCTGAGAAATGCCGACCAGCCGCGGCAGGAACCAGCTGGAACAGGCTTCTGGCACAATGCCGCGGCGGGCAAAGACAAAGCCAAAGCGCGCCGCCGTTGACGCAATGCGGATATCCATCGGCAATTGCATCGTGGCACCAATGCCGACGCCCGCCCCGTTGATCGCGCCGATGACCGGCTTCAGGCTTTCAAACATGCGCAAGGTCATGCGGCCACCGCTGTCGCGGATACGCTCCAGATCAACAAGTCCGGCCTTGTCAGGGCGATCTGAGCGATTGTCATAGTCAAATGTTTTGGCCCCAGCCGACAGGTCGGCCCCGGCGCAAAAGGCACGTCCTGCCCCCGTCACAATAACCGCGCCGACATCGTCATTGGCGTCGGTCAAATCGAAGGCGGCCACCATGTCGAGCATCATCTGACCGGTAAACGCATTCATTTTGTCGGGACGGTTGAGAGTGATCACAGCGACCTTGTCTGCAATCTCTAGCGTTATCGTTTCAAAACTGGTGTCGGCTGACATATGGAACTCCCTGACTGGCCGCCTTCTCATTGGGGCGACGCAAGGTGTCAGATTGGCCTAGTTTATAGCGCCTGTGCAAGGCCCTAATCTGGGCCTCCACACCCTTCAATGCGACTCAGGCCGCTTGCGACCCGGATCAGCGCGGTCGTCATAGCCGTGGCGCGAGGAATAGAAGCTCAACCACATCAAACCAAAGCCCAGCGCAAGTGACAGGACGGTCCCCAGCCCCATCGCGATCCAGCCATGCATGGAGATCACAGGGAACCGCCCGACCAAGAAGACGGAGACAAATCCTGCCAAGCTGGCAATCAACAGCAAGACCAAGAACACAATGATGAGCCAAGCCCCGCCAGACAGGCGCTCGCGTGCCGCCTTTGGTGCTTCAGTGGGCAAGTCGTCAGTCAAGGACTTAATTGGGCTTCTTGGCTGGCGCACAGCGAATGACCACGATGTCATCTGCTGTCTGCATCACTTGGGAGTCAGGGGATTTCATGCACCACGTCTTCGTCGTGTCCTGAAAATACTCCCCATTCGGGATTTTGGTGATCTGACGCAGCGCCGACAATAAGGCCACGCGATCTTCGGTTTCGCCATTGACCTGTGCAGCGTCATTAAAGACACCTCGGCGGCGAATATTGATTTCGTTGATCCGACGTTGGAGGTCTGCCTGGGCAGCCGTGGGCGGGCGAACAAAGCCCAAATAACCGTCGGCTTGCTCACCAATTACGCCAGCAGCCAAGGCTTTATCGACAGGGCCATTGTTATCGATTGCCACGGCGGAAGTCGCGATTAACGCGCCTGCAAACAGAATAGCCGTGAAAATTTTGCGTTTCATGTCCATCACTCTCCTAAAGCGCAACCTGTCTTGTGGCGCGCCTGTATCAGGGGCTTAGAATATGCCAGGATTGGCTTGTGCTGCTTTGTCGAGCTCACGCTCCAGTTTTACCCGCACATTCTGTTCAATCTTCATATTGATATTCAGATTGATCTCGATCGGCTTGTCGGGCACTTGCAGGCGGATCGTGGGTGTGCAGCCGGCAATGCCAACCAACCCAACAACGCTTAGCGCAAGAAGACTGTGACGCATGGGATCTTCCTTATCAGCACGGGCTTATCCCGTAAGACAGTCATAGCATGACTATACCGATGTGAACCCCCCATGAATTCTTCTAAGCACAGCGGTTCATGTTATAACACAAAAAAACGCCCCAGAGTGACCCGGGGCGTGATTGAAGTGCTTAACACGGAGATTTTTTAGTTTGTGATTCGCGTTGTGCCAGAGCCCGTCTGGGCAATCGAGGTCGATCCAATCGCATCGCGGCGCATGGAGTCGATCCGGGCACGGAAGGCATTAAAGCGCGCCATTTGATCAGCAGGCAGCGCCTGACCAGTTGGCACACCGACGCCTAGTGGATTGATAGCTTGGCCATTGCGGCGAACTTCATAATGCAAGTGTGGACCCGTTGAGCGGCCGGTATTGCCGACGAATGCAATCACATCGCCTTGCTTCACCCGGTCACCGGGACGCAAACCAGGGGCAAAGCGGGAGATGTGACCATAACGGGTCGACCATGTGCTATCATGGGCGATGTCCACGACATTGCCATAACCACCCATGACGCTAGCGCGGGTGACAACACCATCACCAGCAGCCAGAATCGGGGTTCCGATTGGCGCACCGAAGTCGATCCCCTCATGCATTTTGGTATAGCCCAAAACAGGGTGAACGCGGCTGCCATAGCCAGAAGTTAGACGGGCACCGTTGATGGGCGTCCGCATCAAGAACTTACGTGCTGAGCGCCCAGCCGCATCAAACCAATCCGATGACGCAGAACCTGGAGCCTGAAAGCGATATAATTGGATGGTACGACCACCCGCAGTCGTCATGCGCGCGAAGACGGGTTCACCCTCACGCACCACTTGCCCACGCAAATCCGACACACGGTCATACATCAACTCAAACTCTGTGCCTGGTGCCACTTCACGTTCGAAGTCGACGTCGTAAGCAAAGGCTTGAGCAATCGAATCAGCGGCCCGGTCTGGTGCGCCAAGCTCGCGCACCGCATTAACCAAACCGTTTTGCCCAATCACACCAGCGATACGCAAAGTTTTGCGCTGCATATTGGTGGTCATTTCACGGGCACGGAACACATTGTCGATGCCGCGCGTTACAGTGACAGAACGTTCTGCCCCGCTAGCAAGATTGAACCCGGCCAAACGATTGCCATTGGCGCCTGGCTGCATGAAGACAGTGACCTTGTCATCGCGGCGTACATCGCGCGGATCAAGGCTGCGTGCCAAAGAGCGGACTGCGCTGGCGACATCGTCGCGCATCGCACCAGCACGGATGAGGGCTTGCTCGAGTGTTTCACCAGCCCGGATCGAGATCGTTTGACGGTCGGACTGACCAGTGCCTGCGGCAAAAGCCATATGCTCAAGATTGGCGTTCTGAGCGATAGCAGTGTGGATATTTCCAGCGGAGGCGATGAAGCCGATCGCACATCCCAAGCTGAGCTTGAGTGCGAGATTGAAGGCAGCGCGACGATTGGTCGTGTGTCTCAAAAGCTAACCCCTTTAGCCGTTACGAGTACGAAAGGTACCCTTCACAGATTAAGTTCGGGTGTAAATCCCGCCCCGTTTAACCATACTTTGGCAGTTTTTTTTCTTATTGTGTTGCTTGAAATACACAAGTTTCAGCACAGAGCAACCCCTCCCCTCAGTCAGCGTCAATTTTCGTACCTGCAATTGCCTCTTTTTGGTCACTTTTGATCGCAGTTTGGTACAGGTTCGAGTGCCTATGATTAGGGGGTCGAGAAACCGGCCAGAGCAAGGTATACAGCTTGTATGAATGACCGAGTCCCGCCTCATGATGACCTTGATTCTGAGAACGAGACTCTAAGTGTTAACAAAGTTAACCAATTGAGTCGTAAAACTTATCTCCGTGGAACTTCGCGCCTTTGGGGCTTGGGAATCTTAGGACTCGCCTCAGCCGCGAGTTTGGGTTGGATCTGGCGGACCGATCTTGCGGAATCAGGCGTACAGTCCCTTTTGCATGAGCGTGGAATCGAAGGCGGAATTTCTTTCACAAAATTGTCAGTGAATGAGGCAACGATCCGAGATCTGCGTTTGGGTCCAGCCAGCGACCCGACGCTGTTTCTGCCGACGGCGACTTTGAGTTGGCATGTCGATGTTACCAGCGGCCGTTTGGTAATCGACCGACTAGAGGCGCAAGGTGCCAAGCTCCATATTGGCATGACCAAGAATGGCGAGTTGGACTTTGGCGCGCTCAAGCCTTTCTTGATCCCATCTGACAAACCGAGCCAAGTACGATTGGCCGATGTGGTGCTACGCGACACCCACCTGAGCTTTGATAGCCCATTGGGCCGAGGGTCGGCGCGCATTCATGCCACGGGCGGCGATCAGCAGGGGTGGCGCGCACAGGTGCTGGTTACCCCGCCCAAACGCGTTTCGGTCCAGTCATCAGACCGCCCGCTGGCCTTAGGGCTCGCCTTGCTGCCTGGGCAAAGGGATGCGGCAAGCCAGCAGGGTCAAACTCAAATTGGCGTAGCCCTGCAGCCCGACGGTCAAAGCTATCGCTTGGGCGACGTCCAGCTTGACCGCCTCGCGGGGGTGGCACAAGCGCTCGTGGTTCTCGACGGCAAGGGCGGGACGCGGGTGGAAACGCGGGCAATTGCCCTCAAGGCTCAAAAGGCCCGCATCCCGACTTTGACGATACAATCCCCCACTCTACGCGGTGGCACCGGACAGTGGCAGCATCAGGTCTCAGGCAGTCGGCCTTGGTCGGAGACGGGCTTTGGCGCGCTGATCGGCCGGTTTGAGGCCAAGTCCGTGCAGGCACCTCAAGGCATGTTTTACACGGTTGGCGTGGACTTTTCGACGGCCCGCACGAAAACAGGTCTCACCCGTCTCGACGTGAAGGGCAGTGGCGCTAAACTTTTGACGGCCCCTTCTTTGGGATGGCAGGCCGACAGCGCCGAGATTTCAGGCTTTGCTCAGGCGGTCTTGAAAGATCTACGCCAAGCCCCAGACGCGATTTGGGAGGGCCAAACCCTCCTCGCTTGGACGAACTTGGTTGGGCCCACGGCCCAAGTGCCAGATCCGGTTTCTGGAAAAGCGGGCCTCGCCTTTGTCTATGGACCTAAACAGGCGGAAGTGCGCTTGCAGGAAGCCGTCGACCTCGCGCTGCGCTCTGGCCCAAAGCTGCGCCTTATCCCTGACGGCAAAAGGCCACCGTTGATCCGCTTTGACCTAACCAAAGCGGAAGCAGCGCCTTTAGAAGCTTTTGGCGCTGGCGATATCGCCATCCAAGCGCCCAATTCTGGCAAAGGCCAAGGCCGATTGGAAGATTTTAGCTGGAACCCAGCTGGCTGGACCGTGGCTGCCCGCAACCTCAGCCTCAAGAATGTTCCGTTACCGGGCAATGGCTCAGGCTTTCTGGTTTCAGGCCAAGTGGCAGACCTCTCTTTGGCCGCTAAAGCGGGCGGGGTTCCAGTTGGCGCTGGACGTGGAACACTTGAGGTCGCCGCCAAAGCGGGTGCTGCAGGCCTCGGCCTTGGAGCCGGGCGGGCGAGGCTTACGGGGCAAGTGCGCGGTGACGGGCAAAATCTGACCGCTTCCCTTTCGGGTCCGGTGGAGGGCTTTGGCAAGAATGGCCCTGGCGCGCGTCAGGGGCGCATCGCCTTGGACGCCAAAGCAACCCGCAGCCAATCGATCTGGACGGTCGACTTGGACGGCCAAGTGGGCTCTGCCGGGTTCCGCTCCCCCGAGTTGAATGTGATTGATCTGACAGGTCGGCTAAAAGGTCGCGCCAGAGTGGGCACTTTACCCAATGTCGCACGCATCAATTCGGGTGCAAAAGCGCCGACCATTGCCGATCTTGCAAATTGGGATGCCAATCTAACCTTTACTGGCTCCGTGGAGCGCCTGACAGCCCAATCGTTTGGGATACGTGCCGGCGTCGTCTCCATCCCGATCACGGCCCGTGGCGATGGCCAAGCAGTTGAAGGCAATGCGACTGTTGCCCTCGTGGCTGAGACTTTGGCGTATGACGACAGCCACGTCGATGGTGTCCGAGCAGACTTGCCCATTCGCTTCCGCTCTGGAGCCGGCCAAGCGCCGCTTTGGCAGGCTTATAGCGATCTCAACGCCACCGCCGTTTCGCTTACGTCTGGCGAGAGCTTTTTGGAGGGCTTGCAGATAAGGGGTCCCGTTCAGGCTGTTCCGTCCGACGATGGTTTGGGCATGCTGATCCGGGGAGACAGTTGTTTGGCGGTTTCTGCTCAACAAGGGCGCTTTCCAGGTGACGCCAGCGTCGGCCCCGTCAAAACAAGCTTCTGCCCCGACCGGTTAGGCCGCTTTGCCAGCCTGACGGGCGGCAACCCTATTATCTACGCAGATGCCCGCTTTGAACCGCTTGAGCTGCGGCTGGGCGCGATGGAGGATGGCAGATCGCTGCGGCTTGGCGCGGTCCGTGGCGACTTCAGACCCTCACCGACGGGCGGCTGGCAATTGGACCTGACGTCCAAAGAGCTTGGCTATACATTCAAACTGCCCGACGGCGGCTTTGCAGAGCTCAATGCGCAGGATTCCAGCTTACGCCTCACGCCTGACCCCGGCGGCATGACATTACGCGGGCAATTGGCTGGATTGCGCGCCAAGGGTCTGCCTGTTCAGATTTCTGGAATCGCGACCGCCGACTTACAAGCGCGACGCACCGGAATTGTCGGCAGTCTCGCGTTTGAAAACCTTTTGGTGCGGGATGCGCCAACTTATTTCCCGACGCCGGACGCGAACGGCGAGCAGGTTGAACGCCCTGCCCGCTTTGGCATGCTGTCCCTCACCGGGGAAGGCACCATTAATGGCAGCCAAATCGACATTCAAAGCGACATCAGCTTGGCTGACTCTGGCACCTTTTTGGCGCGCGCGATCTTGAACCACAATGCGCAAACAGGTCTCGGCCGCCTCGATGCATTATCTGAGGCCATTTCTTTCGGCCAAATTCCGAAGAATGCGGCTGGCGTTGAGCAAGAGAATCGCCGCCCCTTGGATGCCGACGATATTGTACCTGCCCTGCAAGGCGTGATCTTGGACGTGGCTGGCGATGTCTCAGGCTCAGCCTCCATGGCTTGGGGCCCAAATCAGACGACTGTATCAGACGCTAAACTGTCGACCGCCAATCTCGACTTCCTGACAATGCTTGGCCCTGTGACGAATTTGACGGGTGAATTTTCGCTCGACGACTTGTTAAAAGTGCGCTCCGCCGGGCAGCAGGGCTTTACAGTCGCCCAATTTGACCCGGGCCTGCCAATCCAAGATGTCAATGTGGTGTTCGCCTTGCCGGGGGACAATACACTTCAATTGACCGACGCCAGTTGGCCATTTGCCGACGGCAAATTGTCTGTCCGTCCGGCAAGTTGGACATTCCGCGATGGAGACCAATCCTTCGCGGTCGATGTGGAAGATGTCGACCTCGCGAAATTCCTTGGCCTAACGAAGATCCCGAACCTGCAGATTGACGGCAAAGTCTCAGGCGTTTTCCCGATTGAAGTTCGCAACGGCAGTGTCGAGATTGTTGGCGGTAAGCTTCAGGCCCGTGATGGTGGCGGCAAAATCCGCTACACGGGCCCTGTGCCGGGCTCTGACCCCAAATCGCCAGCCAAGAAATTGCCTTGGTACCAAAGATGGTTTGCCCCCAAGCAACCCACGCCCGCGGAAATCGCGGCCCAAGCTCTGGCCGGGATCGAGTATGAGATTGATGTGATCACCGTCGACGGTCGCATCACCGGCGACCTGACTTTGGGGGTGGTTCTGGTCGGGGCCAATCCGCAAGTCCTGTCCGGCGTGCCGATCAAGCTCAATGTGAAGGCCACTCTGCCCGTCGGACAATTGACCGATATAGCCAACCGCTTCTTAGAGAGTGCAACGAACGCGGACATGCTGAAGGAATTGGACAAACTGGACCGCGCCCGCAACGGCAAGGGCATTATTCCCACCGCGGAAGAAGATAAGGCGGCACAAGCCCAAAAGGCTAAGCCTTAGACAAGTCAGAGGTTCTACCCGGATTCAGGCTTGACCTTGCCCAATGGCTTGGCCAAGACTTTCTCCAAGCAAAAACAATTTTGGGGAGCATTGCCTATGGCCTTACCAACTGCATTTCAGGGGCGCTTGCGCCTGCCCATCGTTGCGGCACCCATGTTTCTGGTATCTGGCCCGGAATTGGTCACAGCCTGCTGTAAGGCCGGTATCTTGGGGACATTTCCCGCGCTCAACCAACGCACGAGTGAAGGCTATGCCGAGTGGCTCGATCTCATCCAAGCCGCCTTGACCCCGCAAGATGCGCCCTTTGGCGTGAACCTCATTGTGCACAAGACAAATCCACGCTTGGCTGCGGACGTCAAAATCTCCAGCGACAAGAAAATTCCACTCGCGATCACCTCGCTTGGGGCCGTGAAGGATGTGGTGCAGGCCATTCATGACGGCGGCGGCCTCGTCTTCCACGATGTGACGAATATGAAGCATGCGGAAAAAGCGATGGAGGCGGGCGTTGATGGCCTGATCCCAGTCTGTGCCGGGGCCGGTGGCCATGCAGGCACGTTGTCACCTTTTGCGCTGGTCACAGAATTGCGCACCGCTTTTCCAGATACCTGCATCGCACTTTCGGGCGTGATGTCGACGGGTCGCCATGTTGCCACCGCCCGCATGTTAGGCGCGGACTTGGCCTATATGGGCACGCGTTTTATCGCGACCAATGAGAGCCGCGGCCAAGACAATTATAAGCAGATGATCGAGGACAGCGAAGCGGCCGACATTGTCTATACGCCTAAGATCAGCGGTATCCCGGCCAATTTCCTGATCCCATCGCTTCTGCAAAATGGTCTCGACCCCGTCACCATGGAGCCCAAGACCCATGTCGATATGGGCGAAGAACTCAATGCGGGCAAAGCTTGGTCGACCATCTGGTCGGCGGGGCAAGGCGTCGGGGCGATCCACGACACTTTGCCAGTCAAAGACCTCATTGATCGGCTTGAAACTGAGTATCGGGCCGCCCTTGCCGAAGCAAAAGGATTTTAGACCATGGCTAGTTTTGAAGACAAAGTCGCGATCATTACCGGGTCTGCAACTGGGCTAGGCGCATCCACCGCGTTAAAGCTATCTGCTTCAGGCGCACGCATCATCCTGAATTACTCCAAAAGCCAAGCCGAATGTGAAGCGACCGCGCAAGCCTGCTTGGCGGCTGGCGCAAAGGATGTGCGCGTTGTGCGAGGCAATGTCGCCATGGATGAAGATTGTCGCAAGATCGCGGCAGCCGCAGAGGACTGGGGCCAGGTGGACATTCTGGTCAATAATGCTGGCACAACCAAACACGCACCCAATCATGGTGATATGGACGCCTTAGAGGCCGAGGACTTCCTACATCTTTATAACGTCAATACGGTCGGCCCGTTTATGATGGTGCGGGCGGCAAAGCCCTTATTGCTCGCTGCTTATGCGAAAACCCAAAATGCGAGCTCAGTGGTGATGATCTCCTCCATTGCAGGCGTCATCGGGATTGGATCCTCGGTTGCCTATGCCGCGACCAAGGGTGCCCTGAATACGATGACTAAATCTTTGGCACGGGGTTTAGCCCCAGCGATTCGGGTCAATGCTGTCTGTCCTGGCTTTATTGATACGCGCTGGTTCACGGATGCATTCGGTGAAGACACCACCGCGAAAATCCGAGAAAACGTGAAGAAACAAGTGCCTCTGCAAGTTGCGTCGGGTCCGGACGATATTGCCGACACGGTTGCCTTCTTTTGTTCCTCCGCTTCACGACACATCACCGGTGAAACCTTGCTCGTGGATGCCGGACTCCATCTCGGCGCAAGCATCCGTGCACCAACATAAGTGTTCGCACGCTTATTAGTCATTTTTTGATGTTTTATGATTAAAGAAGATGCACGACGCGACTAATCGCGTCCGCCAGATGTTCAGTGCGATTGCAAACCAAGTGTTGCGCTGATGTCATAGCGGCGAAGCTCGAACTTCGCCAAAAAGGCGAAAGTAAATTACAAGGGGTCGCACCTTCCGCGGCTTCCACAGGGGACTAAAATGAAACTTAAAGCACTCCTTTTGGCAACTGCCTTGGTTTGTGGCGCTCCCGCCGTCGCTTCCGCTCAAGAAACCACCACCAGCGTGAACATTGGTGTGGCTTCTAGCTACCAATTCCGCGGCGTGACCCAAGCATTCGACGAAAGCCTTGACGCTCAGCCGCAAGTTTTCGGCGGTGTGGACCTGTCGGCTGGCTCTTTCTACGTCGGCACCTGGTTGTCGAACGTTGATTTCGGAACCGAAGCCAATTTGGAAGTCGACCTCTATGCTGGCTACAAGCCACAAGTCGGCCCTGTCACTTTGGACATCGGCGTTCTGGCCTACACCTACCCACAAGAGAGCAACCTCTTGGTTTATGAAGCCAAGTTGGCTGGTACTGTGGCCAGCGAGTCTGGCGTTTCGCTAACCGGTTCAATCTTCTACTCGCCAGAATATGGCAAAGATGGTCCTTCCTACTGGTATTACGAAGCTGCTGTGTCGGCTCCAATCCCAGGCGCAAAAGTTGGCCCATTTGCACTTTCCGCAAATGCCTCGGTCGGCACGATGGATCTCGAAGAGAACTTGCTCCTGGAATCCTACACCAACTGGAAAGTCGGTTTGACAGCTGCAACTGAAAGCGGCTGGGCAGTGGACTTGTTCTACACCGACACCGATGTGGATGGCTTGAAGCCATTCGAAGGCAAGGGCGTCGTTCAGTTGAAGCGCACCTTCTAAGAACGACTTCTAAAGTCACAACGAGAGGCCGTAAGCGCAAGCTTACGGCCTTTTTCTTTGCGCCATGACTGGACGCCTTACTCCTTGTCGCTGGCCACTTCCGGCGTGATGCGGATTGCCAAAATCTGATTGCGATGCTTGCGCAAGATCTGGAAGCGATAGCCGTGGAAGGCAAAGCGTTGGCCGGGATCGGGGATAGCTTGGGCCTCATGGATCACAAGACCGGCGATGGTCACAGCTTCCTCGTCGGGCAAATCCCAGTCCATGGCGCGATTAAGGTCACGAATAGGCACAGCCCCATCCACATTGACTGACCCATCTGGCTGCGGCCGCACGCCTTGAATGGCAATATCATGCTCGTCCACAATATCGCCGACGATTTCTTCTAAAATGTCCTCCAAGGTCACGAGACCTTGAAGCGCACCATATTCATCGACCACACAGGCGACATGGCTGCGACGCTTGAGGAATTCTTCTAATTGTTCCTTCAAGGTCGTGGTATCGGGCACGAACCAGGGCGGGCGAATGATGGCCTTCAGGTCAATTGCATCCAGATCGCCTTGCGCGTCGGCAATGGCTTGCAACAAATCCTTGGCGTGCAAAATCCCGACGATATTTTCTTGATCACCCTCATAGAGCGGCAGGCGCGAGTGCTGGGTCTGCAGCACTTGCATGACGATTTCGCGTGGCGGCAATTCCACATCAATCGTCTTCATATTCTTGCGGTGGATCATGACGTCTGAGACGTCGAGCTCTTCCAAATCAAGGACGCCTGCAACCCGGTCCCGATCCGACTTCTCCACGCTGCCTTCGTGCTTGCCGAGTTCAATCGCGCCGCGAATTTCTTCCATCGTTGCATCTTCATCGGTGACGCGGTCGAGCTTGACGCCAAAGATCTGCAGTGTCGCCCGCACGATCCAGCGCACCGCCGTTACAATCGGGCTCAACAGCGTGACAGACCATTGCACCGGCAGCGACACCCACCGTGCCGTCGCCTCTGGATATGAGAAGGCAAAGGTCTTGGGCATGACTTCGGCAAAGATCAAAACAATCGCCGTCACCAACGCCGTTGCGATGGCAATCGTCGTGGGCGCTTGGCCGAACAATTGTACCAAAAGCGCCGTCGTCAACGCACCCGCCAAAGTGTTGAGAAAGTTATTGCCCAAAAGCAGGGAGCCGATCAAACGGTCTGGGTTCTGAATGAGGCGATTGACGCGAGCAGCCCCTCGGTCGCCTTCCTTCTCAAGCTGAAACATCCGCGCGCGGGACGAAGAGGTGATCGACGTTTCGGCGGCAGAATAAAAGGCCGATAAAGCAATCAAAACAGCAACCAAAATCGCGGTTACGATGACCGTGGGGTCCATCGTCATTTTTGAACATCCTCTTTCAAAAAGGCACGGACGGCTTCGGCATCAACGCCCTTTTGTACAAAGGCCGCGCCAATGCCGCGCGTCAAAATCAGGGTCAGCGCCCCATTCTCATTCTTCTTATCATGGCTCATGGCCTCAAACAGCGCATCAGGTTGCCACGGGCCGCCGGGCAACAGGCTTGGCAGATGGGCAAGCCCGGCTGCGGCCAAAGCCCGCTCAGCCAAGAGGACGTCTTCGTGCGGGCAGAGACCTTGGGCATGGGAGAAGCGGAACGCCATGGCCATGCCGCACGCAACCGCTTCACCATGGCGCAGCACGCTTTCGTCAAAGCCGACGATGGCTTCAAACGCGTGGCCAAATGTATGGCCCAAATTGAGTAGCGCCCTTACCCCGGCTTCACGCTCATCTTCAGCAACAATGCGGGCTTTGGCTTGTACCGATTGACCAATGGCGTAGGCCAGATGCTCGACATTGCCAGCCAGCGCTGTCGGGGCATGCGCCAAACACCAGTCGAAGAAGGCCCTATCGCCTAAAAGGCCAATCTTTAAAATTTCCGCCCAGCCGGCCCGCAGATCCCGCGCTGGCAAAGTTGCCAGGCTGTCCAAATCTGCCAGCACATAACGTGGCTGCCAGAATAATCCGATCAGATTTTTGCCGGCACTCGCATTGATCGCGGTCTTACCACCGACCGAGGAATCGACTTGGGCCAGCAAGGTGGTGGGCACCTGCACAAAATCGATGCCCCGCTTGGTGATGCCCGCGGCAAAACCCGTCAAATCCCCCGTCACGCCGCCGCCAAAGGCGATGATCAGGTCAGAGCGCTCCAGATTGAGCTTCAAAAGCGCTTCGGTGACACGTTCGAGGCTGGCAAAGCTTTTGCTGCCCTCACCGGGCGCGATCTCGATCACATCCCACTGGATACCCGCTTCAGTGAGGCTTTTCGAAAATAACCCACCATGCAGTGCCCAAGCTGTCGAATCCGCAATGATCGCCACACGCGGCCGCTTCATCAATGGGCGGATCAGGGTGCCCGCTTCTGACAACAGACCCCGGCCGATATCGACAACATAGGACCTTTGATCCAAAGCCACTTGAATGGTTTGCTTCACGCCACGCTCTCCAAATCGCCATGCGCCCGCAGTGCAGCGATGACGGCATCGACCGTGATATGGTGTGGGCCTTCACGGGACTCCACGACTATGTCTGCCTCAGCATAGGTCGGATAGCGTACTTCCATCAATTTTTCCATGATTTCGCGCGGGTCGCCTGCGCGTAGGAGGGGGCGATCATCGCGGCGCGACACGCGCTTGACCAAAGTCTCCAAATCCGCGCGCAACCAGACAGTCGTAGCCCGCTGGCGCAGCATCACACGCGTGACGGGGTTCATAAAGGCCCCACCGCCCGTCGCCAAAATATGAGGTGGCTCTTCTAGTATGCGGGCAATCACCCGCCGTTCACCGGCCCGAAACTCATCCTCACCGCGCTCGGCAAAGATATCAGCAATCGGCCTGCCCGCGGCAATCACGATCTCATCATCGGCGTCTTTGAACGGGACATTCAAATGCGCGGCGAGGCGGCGTCCAACCGACGACTTCCCCGCCCCCATGAGGCCAACCAGCGCCACGGTCCGTTTGAGCGGAACAGGAAAGGGTGGCTGCGCTTGAAACATGGCCTAAACGTAACGCCACGCGGGCTTTGGTGCAATAAGAGCATGGACAAACAACAGCATTGTCACTTTTGAATCACAGACTATTCATGCGAATTTAATTGCCTCTCATACAGCTCTCCGTCATGGAGACGGCAATGGCATACCGCTTTGAACCTGCCAGTTGTTAGATGGAAGGCACCGTGATGGATATCGCAATCTCTTTGGCTATTGGTTTGGTCATGTTGGTCATTGGCGGTGATCTTTTGGTCCGTGGTTCGGTGACGGCGGCAAAAAGCATGGGCGTATCGCCTCTGCTGATTGGTTTGACCTTGGTTGGCTTTGGCACCTCGACGCCGGAACTTGTCACCAGTGTCACCGCTGCCATGGAAGGCTCACCCGGGATCGCGGTTGGCAATGTCGTCGGGTCCAATATTGCCAACGTCCTTCTGATACTTGGCGCGTCGGCCGTGATCTATCCTTTGGTGATTGATCCAAAAGGCTTCAAGCGCGACATTATCGTGCTGATCCTTTCCAGTTTTGCGCTGCTCGCCGTGGTACTGGTTGGCTTTATGCCAGCTTGGGTAGGCATCCTCTTCATTCTCTCGCTGTTTGGTTATGTCTATTTCGTCTATCGGCAAGAGAAGCAGCATCCTGACGAAGCCGCCGTGGTTTTAGAGCACCGCGTTGAAGATGTGCCCAAAGGCCCTAAGGGCATTCTCCTGCCCTTAGCTTTAGCCGTCGGCGGGATTGCGATCACGATTTTTGGTGCGCGTTTCTTCGTCAATGGTGCTGTTGATCTGGCCAAAGGTTTTGGCGTTTCTGATACGATTATCGGCCTCACCGTCGTTGCCGTGGGCACATCCATGCCGGAACTCGTAACCTCAATCACGGCAGCCTTTCGTAAGCATGCCGATGTGGCTTACGGCAATATTGTCGGCTCCAATATCTTCAACGTCTTATTCGTCCTTGGGGCCACCTCCTTGGTCAAGCCGATTGAGATCCCGAAACAGATCATCCAGTTTGACATTTGGGTGCTGCTGGCAACCACCGCCCTCCTGGTTTTCTTTGCTCGCTCCGGCCTTAAACTCATGCGCTGGGAAGGGTTTGTATTCCTCGCTGGATTTGTGGCCTATACGTCGTTCTTGATCTCGATTGCGTGAGACCTTGCACGGGTTTCTAAGGAGTTATCATGGCCAGCACGTCCTCTGACGCCAAATATTTTGGATTCCTGCCACAAGAAGCCGTGCCGGGCGCGCTGCTGGTTGCCGCAGCCATCGCGGCGATGATTGTGGTGAACTCCCCCTTAGCTGGCCTCTATCACGCAATTTTGGACACCAAGGTGACAGTCGGGCCAACAGGCGGCGGGATCGAGATGAAATTCTCCTATTGGATCAAGAATGGTCTGATGGCGATTTTCTTCTTTTTTGTCGGTCTTGAGCTCAAGCGGGAGTTGTTGGAAGGCCAATTGTCCAATCCCGCTGCTGCGATACTGCCGATTGTTAGTGCCGCAGGCGGCATGGCGATCCCGGCCTTAATCTTTTTGTTCTTCGCCGCACCTGCAGGCTTTGGCCATGGCTGGGCGATCCCTGCTGCCACCGACATTGCTTTCGCTCTGGGCGTTCTGTCCCTCTTGGGTAATCGCGTCCCCCCTGCCCTAAAGGCCTTTTTGCTGGCAGTTGCTGTGGTGGATGATTTGGGCGCGATCGTAATTGTGGCCTTTTTCTACACCGAAACCCTCCATATCCATTATTTAGTGCAAGCCGCTGTGGTTCTGGGCGTTCTCATCGCCATGAACCGCTTCAAAGTCCGCTCGATCGGCCTTTATGTCCTGATCGGTGTCGTTCTCTGGGTGTTCATGCACCAAAGTGGCGTGAGTGGCACGATTGCGGGCGTACTGGTTGCCGCCTGTGTGCCAATGCGCGACCGCCACGATAAATCCCCGCTGCACGAGGCGGAGCATGACTTCAGGCCTTGGGTGCTGTTTGGCATTATGCCTGTGTTTGCCTTTGCCAATGCGGGCGTCGATCTGGCGGGGGCTGAGAAATATCTGACCCATCCCGTGACCTTGGGCGCTGCTCTTGGCCTTGTGCTGGGCAAGCCTATTGGCATCGCGCTCAGCGGCTTTGCGGCCGCCAAGGTGATGCGGGCAAAGCTTCCGGGCACCTTTCCACAAATGGTAGGCGTGGCTTGCGTTGCGGGCATTGGCTTTACCATGAGCCTGTTTATCGGGGCCTTGGCCTTTAAGGACCCAAGCCTTGCTACCCCAACACGGCTTGGCGTGTATGCGGGCTCAGTGATCTCCGCTGTTTTAGGGCTCTTGATCCTATCGCGGTTTTTGCCGTCATCAGACCAAGTCGCCAACGCGGCGGGGGAGGATGAGACCGCGCCCTTCATCAAGCCAGAACCCGTGTTTGAAGCCCGCGACCGCGCCGACTAAGCACTTAAGCCGGCGCATCAGCCTTCAGCGCTAAAGCATGGACAGGCCCGGCCAGCTCTTCGGCCAAAACCTGATAGATGGCGCGCTGGCGGGCCACTCGGTTTAGGCCGGCAAAAGCGGCGCTGACAATGGTGACCGAAAAGTGGGTCTCGCCAATGCCCGTCGCGGATCCACCTTGCTTTGCCGCATGAACGGCGGCTCCAGCGTGGCCGGCATGGCTTGCACTTTCGTCCAAGATTTCAAGCACTAAGGGCGTAAAGGCCTCGGTCAGCTTTTTTCGCATCTGTATTTGCACGGGTCCCATCGGTCATTCGTCCTTGTCTGTAGCGGCAGTCAAACGCATATTAGGACCCTCATGACAGATTCATTCTCCTACCGCCCTAAATTTGTGGACATTCGGGTGCGAAAGCCACCGGTTGTCAAAGTAAACCCCGATGTCCAAATGTGCGAGCACGATGGATGTGGGGCCGAAGCGACCTGTCGCGCGCCCAAAAGCCGCGATAATCCGGGCGAGATCTGGCATTTCTGCGAGAAGCACGCGGCGCTCTACAATAAGAACTGGAACTTCTTCGAGGGCATGACCGAAGATGATGCGCGCGCGCATCGTGACGCCGCCTCTCATGGTGGCAGACCGACTTGGACATTCCGGGCCAGCGCGAATTCCCCAGACGCCCACGTCTATAAAAAAGCGGCGACAGGTGAAGACCCGAAAGACCCCTTGGCGAGCCGTCGTGCAACCGGCCGGGCAGCGCCTGATAGCCCAGATACACGACCAACAGCGCCGGTCCTTAAAGCGCTCGATACGCTGGGTCTTGATGCTCATGCCGATCGCGCCAAAGTTCGCAGTACCTATGCCGCCCTTGTCCGACAGTATCACCCAGACTCAAACGGGGGGGATAGAAGTGCGGAAACCCGCCTCAATGCGGTGGTCAAGGCCTATAAGGTTCTCAAGACCGCGCGTCGCGCTTAAGACTTGTTGTTGTCATCCCGGACGGCGAAGCCGATCCGGGACCTCCTGCCGCAAAGTCCCCTGAGGTCCCCGCTCTCCGCTAATGCTCTGGCGGGGACGACAGGCCCGGCTGGAAGCCCCCAACACCTGCCAAAATCCCTCGCAAAAATGTCACAGCGCACCATGTCAGCAGTTCGAACAGAAATGCATGCTTGACGGCGCGCGTCTGATCCTCAAACAAGACCTTAAGAGGACCTGATAACGACCATGACTGATACATTGACTGCCGCTCTGCCTGACACGACTGTTTCGGTCGAAAACGTTTTTGGTTTCGCTTCCCAGCTGACGGTTCCAGCTTTCAGCCAGTCCAACGAATATGTCCCCGAACTGGATCCGACCTATAAGTTTGATCCTCAAACCACCCGCGCCATTCTGGCGGGCTTTGCCCATAATCGTCGGGTGATGATCCAGGGCTATCACGGCACGGGCAAGTCGACCCATATTGAGCAAGTCGCTGCCCGCCTGAACTGGCCTTTGGTGCGCGTCAATCTCGACAGCCATGTCAGCCGCATCGATCTGGTCGGCAAGGACGCCATCGTGCTCAAAGACGGCAAACAGATCACCGAATTCCGCGAAGGCATTCTGCCTTGGGCGCTGCAGCGCAATGTCGCCTTGGTGTTTGACGAATATGACGCCGGCCGCCCCGATGTGATGTTCGTGATCCAGCGCGTTTTGGAAGCCTCTGGCCGTTTGACCTTGTTAGACCAAAACAAAGTGATCAAGCCACATCCAGCTTTCCGCCTGTTCGCCACCACCAACACCATTGGTCTGGGCGACACAACGGGCCTCTATCACGGCACCCAACAGATTAACCAAGGCCAGATGGACCGTTGGTCAATCGTCACCACGCTCAATTATCTCGACCACGACGTTGAGACCGACATCGTGGCCGCTAAGTTGGGCGAGACCGACCCTGTCAAGCGCGCGGAATTGGGCAAGATGGTGCGCGTTGCCGATATGACACGCAATGCGTTCATGAACGGCGATATCTCAACCGTCATGAGTCCACGTACCGTGATCACTTGGGCGCAGAATGCCGATATCTTTGAAGATGTTGGACTGGCCTTCCGCCTCACCTTCTTGAACAAGTGTGACGAGCTAGAGCGGCCAACCGTGGCTGAATTCTATCAACGTTGCTTTGGCGCAGACTTGCCAGAAGCGGCACACCGCGTTCGGGTCGCCTAAGCGAAAAGCGCTTGTGGCCGCGTTAAGCGGCCACAACCCCGCCTTTGAGGTTCGCTGGAATGCCATCGCGTTCGCTGGCTGGGATTTCCAGATAATAAGTTGGCGCTGAGATGTTCAAGCGCTTACGCGCGGCATCCAAAGGTTCTGCCAACAGACGCTCATAATGCTGGACCGGCAACCAAGCGGCCTTGCGACCATTCTGATAGGCCTGCCAAACCGCCTTAAACACGGGCCGTCCAGGCAAGAGACGCTGAAGCTCACGCCCAGCGGCAAAGCCAATCAGCGCAAAGCCCAAAGACCGGGTTTGCGGGAAGGAAAACGAGACCACGCACGCCTCGCCCAAAGCATCGGTTTGATAGCCGCTGAGGACGTGCCACAAATCGTGCACATCACGCATGCGACGGCCATACCAAGCAAAAGGATGCAGCGAGTCGATTTCATCACCGGTTGCGCGGCTCTCTTCAGCCAAGCCTTCGGCCGAGATTTTACGCCCCTGCACAAAGGCCAGATAGGCGCGACCAACACTGCCTTCAGGCAGTTTGGCCAAAGTCTCATGGTCATCCAAAATGGGCTGCAACTCCACCCTGTCATAGGCGATGCGACCGCCTTCAGCCGAGCGAAGCAGGCGCGCATAGCCATTCGGGATCGAACGGCCAGACAGCGCACGCATGATTTCAAAAACGGCTTTGGTGTCTTCTTTATTATTCAGCAAGCGGCCAATGCCACGCGCTGCTGCACCAAAGTCATAGCCGATACGGGAGAGGAGAGTTTCAGTCATAAACGGTCTCTAACAAAATGTCGCAGGCTCGTAAAGTGACGCATACGTCATTTTTGTAAAAAAGTGGTGAACTAGCTTTCATCCTCTGGCGTACTCTCTGGCGCGTCCTCTGGCTTCATTGCGATGCCGCGCTTGGCCAAGGCTTCGCGCAGCAGCACTTCAACTTGAACATTGGCCGAGCGAAACTCAGCAGCCGCCAGCCGTTCTACCGCGCTCAGCACCTGAGGGCTGATGCGCAATAGAAACGGCTTACGGGGCTTGGCGGCCATTCCTCACCCCGCCTTAATAGAGCGTGCCAGCGTTGACGACGGGTTGAGCCTCACGGTCGGCGCAAAGCACGACCAAAAGGTTCGAGACCATCTGAGCCTTGCGTTCCTCGTCCAAGGTGACAACACCCCGAGCCGACAATTGCTCCAGCGCGCTTTCCACCATGCCGACGGCACCCATCACGATCAATTGGCGGGCGGCCAGAATCGCTTGGGCTTGCTGACGCTTCAACATGGCACCGGCAATTTCGGTGGCATAGGCAAGGTGCGAGATACGGGCTTCATCAACCGCCATCCCGCCGACTGCCAAGCGCTGGTTCAAGCGCTGGCCCAATAAGGTCGCCACGTCTTCGGCGTGACCGCGTAGGGTCAGCTCGCCCTCTGCCGCATGGTCATAAGAATAATGGGCGGCGATATCGCGCAAGGCCGTATCAATCTCAATCCGGCTAAAGCGCTCATAATCATCGACGTCAAACAAGGCTTGTGCCGAGTCCTGCACGCGCCAGACGACATTGGCGGCGATTTCAATTGGATTGCCGTCCTTGTCATTCACTTTCAGCTTGTCGGACGTGACGTTGCGAACGCGCATCGATATTTTCTTGCGCGTCAACCAAGGCCAAACCCAGCGCAAACCGGTTGCGCGGTCGGTGCCACGATAGGCACCAAACAGCAAAATCGCCACCGCCTCATTGGGCTGGATGGAATAAAAGCCACCCATGCCGACAGAACCTAAACCGATCAGAATAATGGCTGCGCCGAAATAAGTATCGCCCGCCCCAGTTACAAACAGATAAATCGAAAAAGCAATCGCCAGCACAAATGCCAGAAACAAGGGCACGCCGGGCAAAGACAAGGTGGGACGTTCCACCGTGCGGTTAATTTCAGTCCGAGACATCTCAAACTCCTCTTCTCAGTATCAATATGATATCACTTTGTGATCATATTGCAAGCGGAAATCGAATTTTCGCTCTCAGCAGGCGCTCTGGCAGCGATGACATTGTGGAAATGAAGCCCCTTCAGTCCCTTCGGGACACATCGGCGTATACGCCGATACCCCACAAGTGGGGAAGCGGGAGGCTCAACTGCTCCCGCTGCCGCTTCCCCATTTATGGGGAAGCTCCGGCGAAGCCGGTGAAGGGGTGTTTCAGCACATTTAATGGCAGTTCAGCGCCCCCCCCCTCAATCCACCAACCCACTCTCCAAGATGCGGGCGCGGATAAAATCATAAGCCAGATCGGGGGATGCGGCGCGTAACGCCCCCGCGCGCCATAAGTCGAATAGGCCGTGCGCCAAACCCCAGGCGGAGAAGACACGATTGCGCACGGCCTCTTCCCCTGCCCCGTCGTCAAAAGCTTGTGTTGCCAAGGCAATCACACGGCGGACCTGCGGGCCGGGCACAGGCTCGGCTAACAGCGCAGTTGAGCGCAGCGAGAACATCAAGCGGTAGAGACTAGGCTCATCAAAGGCAAAGCGCAGAAAGCCGTCGATGACCGACAAGGCGGTAAGATCGGCTCCAACAGGAATCCTCCCGGCCAAGAGGGCAAACCCTTCAGCCGCGACAGCCTGCTTTAGCGCATCCTTGTCGGCAAAATAGCGGTAGAGGGCCCGGTGACTAACCCCGATTTCGGCTGCCAATTCGCGCACGGTTGGCAATTCCTCCTCGCCCTTGCGCAGGCGCGCAACCACGGCCGCCAGCGCCGCCTCTTTTAAGGAGCCATGATGATAGGGCTGGTCTGAGTCGGACTTTGGCATGATCAACCCATCTTTAAGCCAGCCCGCGCGCCTGACAACCGCCTTGACAGCCGATGTAGCTCAAATGTATCCATTGGATACATTTAGGAGAAAAAGCTATGTATGACATGATCAAAACTCACCTCGGCAGCGCTGTGCCCTTTGCCACGACAACGGGGGTTACGATACTCGACCTTGGGGCGGGTGCGGCTACAGCCAGCCTTGAGCAACGCCCCGAAGTTAATAATCATATCGCCAGCATGCACGCGGGGGCCTTGTTCACTTTGGGCGAAGCCGCATCGGGTGCTGCCATGAGTGGTGCTTTTGTCGAACAGCTGCTGCAAGTGCGCCCCATCGCGACCGATGCGTCGATTGAGTATGTGAAGATCGCCAAGGGCACGATCACGGCAAAAGCAAAAACCAGCGAACCCGCCGCCGACCTTCTGGCGCGCTTGACCTCGGACGGCAAAGTCCGCTTTCAAGTCGATGTAACGCTGAGCAATGAGAGCGATCAAGAAGTTGCCCATATGAAAGTAGGTTGGCTGGTCTCGGCCAGGTAAGCGTTCGAAATTGCGCTGATGCTAAGGGCACTTCCCGTGGGGGTGGATAGATTGGGTCGTTGGTGGGGGGGGGCTGAGCTTGAAGGCCATTTCACTTGGAAGGCCTTTGCAGCAGGCGATGCCTACGCAAAGGCCGCGTTCCAGTGCGTTTGCGCGCAAGAGGAGGAGTCAAGGATAGCGCAGCTTGCCCTTGAAACGTTCCAAAGCAAATCAAGCTTGGGCACTCACTGGATCAAAAGCGGTTGTCGGCCCATACACAGCCCAGCCACAAAAAATCCCGGCTGGACCAACCAACCGGGATCTTTTGATCTTCAAAGAAGAATGTCGCTTAAGCGGCGCGGGTTGCCAAAGTGCCGGTCAATTTCTTGATGGCCTCTTCGCGGTTGACGCTTTCGATCGCAGCCACTTCACGGGCCATGCGGTCGAGGGCAGATTCATACAATTGCCGCTCAGAATAGGATTGCTCTGGCTGGTCGGTTGCACGATGAAGATCGCGAACCACTTCGGCGATTGAAATCAGGTCACCCGAATTGATCTTCGCTTCATATTCTTGGGCGCGACGGCTCCACATCGCGCGTTTGATGCGCGCACGGCCGGTCAAGGTCTTTAAAGCGTCGTCCATAATGGAAGGGCCAGACAAGGCCCGCAGGCCGCCCGTTTTCACTTTCGACGTTGGAACGCGCAGAGTCATTTTGTCTTGATCAAACGCAATGACGAAAACTTCCAGGCTCATGCCTGCTACCGTTTGGGATTCGATCCCCGTGATCCGGCCAACGCCATGCGCTGGATAAACCACATAGTCACCAATTTGGAATGTTATCTTCTTAACGTCGCTCATCGCGAACTCACCCTCGCACCATGCCAGCCCGCCAGAGACAAAAAGCTACTTGCACCGCCACGCGCTTTCCTAAAAAAGATCGTTACGATGTTGTGTCTGTTTGCTTCGTAAGGCTGGGGTCCACCAGAGAATGCTGTGCAGGACTGCACCAGCCCCGTTTATATATCATAAATGTTTCA
The DNA here is from genome assembly GCF_049239865.1 of Aquidulcibacter sp. NCBI lineage: Bacteria > Pseudomonadati > Pseudomonadota > Alphaproteobacteria > Caulobacterales > Caulobacteraceae > Aquidulcibacter > Aquidulcibacter sp. Next base: position 4,833 of record NZ_JBMLTR010000191.1, on the reverse strand, counting down.
GAAAGTGAAGCGCGCAGGATGCGACAGCCTCGGACGTTACCTCTGGGCTAACTTGCTACGGTCGTCTGGGTGCCGCCAATCAGGCCCTGACGTTCGGAAGCGGTCAACAGACGCCACTTGCCCTCGGGCAAGTCACCCAGCGTCAAGGTGCCGATCCGGATCCGACACAGATCGACCACATAGAGGCCCACCGCCTCGCACATCCGCCGGATTTGCCTGTTACGGCCCTCAGTCAGAATGAAGCGCAAACGGTAGCGGCCAATCACTTCAACCACGGCAGGCTTGAGCTGGCGACCGTCGAGCACCAGCCCATAGCGCAGCTTTTCCAAGGCCCAGTCAGTGATGATGCCTTCAATGGCAACAAGATATTCCTTCTCAAGGCCAGATTGGGGGCCGATCAAGGCTTTGGCTAGGACACCATCTTCAGAGAGCACCAGCAGGCCGCGCGAATCCATGTCTAAGCGGCCGACAGGTGCCAAGCTCATCTCATCATCGGGAATGATCTCGGACGTGCCGACCAGATTTTCGGCCGTGAGCAAGCGGATCGCCGGAACTTGTCCCGGCTCAGGATGGGCCGAGACGATACCTGGCGGCTTGTTGATGACGATGGAGAAGCGATTGTCGAGTTGGGACTTGCCGGCTTCAGCAATCGTCAAAGTTTGGCCGGGCTGGATCTTGCGGCCCATATCAGCGACGGTTTCGCCATCGATGGAGACAAGGCCCGCGTCAATCAAAGCTTCAGCTTCGCGCCGCGAGCACACGCCCGTTTGGCCCATCCATTTATTGACGCGCATCGGCTCTGCGCCGTCATAGGTTTTGGACCAACTCATCAGACGAACTCCAAAGGCCTCGCGACCTTCTCTTGGGCGAAAATTTAGGCCCGCCGCTTAATTGCCTTCGCCGGGATTGGGCGAGAAATATTTCTCAAACTTGCCGTCTTCTTTAGCAAAGTCATCGCGGTCCGCTGGCGGCTCGCCCTTCACAGTGATGTTGGGCCAAATCTTGGCATAGTCGGAATTGACCTTCAGCCACTTGCCGTCTGGCTCATCTTCCGTGTCAGGCTTGATCGCATCCACGGGGCACTCAGGCTCACACACCCCGCAATCGATGCATTCGTCAGGGTGGATCACCAAGAAGTTCTCGCCTTCGTAGAAGCAATCTACGGGACACACTTCGATACAATCCATATATTTGCACTTCACGCAGGCGTCAGTCACGATGTAGGTCATGGTCCTAGCGGTGGCTCCTCAACAGTTTTTCGGCGCCGATGTGACCGCGCTGACCCGAAAGGTCAACCTCGTCCCGGCTGATTGCGGTATTATAGAGCAGAACAGCTTCCGATGCAGGCCCTCGCCTCACACCTAGAGCGAGAATTTCTACATGGAAGGGGTGACCTGCAATGGCGAAAGCCAAAACATCCCCTGGCGCGATCGTATAGCCGGGCTTGTCAATCTTGCGGACGGCCAAACCGCCCCGTGCGAGGCGCACCCCTTTGCGAGAGACGAATTCCGTCGCCAAGCTGCGGGTCTTAAAAAAGCGGGCGCGCCACAGCCAAACGTCTAGCCGGGCGCGATCGGCCTCCTCACTCATTCAGATTGCGGCTCCACGACAGGCGCGGGCTGACCACCACCACCGCCTTTTTGCGGCTTCTTGCCCTTATGCTTTTTAGACGACTGTCCGCCTTTAGCTGACTTGGCGGGTTCTGCCGTCAACTTCAAAGCGGCCAAGACGGCAAATGGGTTGTTCGGATCAACCGTGCCACCACCGGAATTCGGACGCGGTGGGGCAGCCGCAAAGCTGCGACCTTCCCCATTGCGATGCGGCGGACGGCCACTATCTGGCCGCTTAAATCCACCTTCGCGTGGCGGGCGATTGCCATCGCGACGCTCACCTTGCGCGGGACGTTGACCCTCAGGACGGGGTGGACGCGGTTCACGGGGTGCGGACTCGGTCGCGGCTTGCCCTTGTGGGCGGGGGTTGGGCGCGCGATTGGGAGTGCCGCGCTTGAACGGACGCTGATCGGTGCGCGGCGGCTTGGCCCGTTTCCGCCGCCACAAAGTGACGGTTTCCATCGTTGCAGGCTCGCCGACTTCTGCGGCTTCTAAGACTTCGGGCGCTTCAGCAACTTCTGGCGTTGCCTCAACAACAGGCTCCACGCCTGTGTCAGGCTCTGCATCGGGCGCCGGTTCGACATCGGGCGTGCCGCCTTCATTGACTTCAGCCTCACTGGCCGCCTCGGTAACGAGGTCAACGGCAACAGCTTCAACTGGCTTTACAGGCCGGGTGGTCTCAAACTTCTCCCAGCCCAAAGCTTCTACGACGGCTTCGGCATCTTCGTTGGAGGCCCCCAGCAGCGACACGATGACAGCGGGGAACACGCAAGGCCCTTTGGCTGCTTCAGCCGCTTCAAACAAAGCGTCGGCAATCCGGTCGACAATATCCAGCCGCACAGCGCGTTGGCCAAAGGCGCGGAAGCCAGCCGCTGCCAAGGGCTTGGCCTCCACAGGGCTGGTCAAGGTAAAGCTTGTCACCCCCAAAGGCGGCAAGAAAGGTGCGCTGACGGCAGGATCGCCACCGCCTGCGAAGAAGGCAAACAAAGCATGTAAGCGTGCAGGCCGCGGCTTTAGGAGGGCTGGCGCATAAATATTGGCACGGCCAAAACGCAAGCCCACGGCACGAAGGGCTTTGCGATCATCTTGCGACAATTGCTTGATGTCGGCATCGAGCTCAGTCCGGTCCATCACGCCACCGGCTTCGGCAACCCGATAAGCCACACCCCGAGCCAAGCCCTTCAAGCTCTCACCTTCGGCCGCTTCGGCCAAAGCCTTCAGAGGCACCAAGTCCCGCGCCACAATTTCGAGCAACCAATTGTCGAGCCGCTCTTGGGCGCGCTTCATCACATCTTCTGGGGCCAGCTCGCCGCCAATCATCACGGCCTTTGGCTTCAACAAGGGCTGGCGGCCCATCAGCTTGGCAATCTCATCGCCGCGCCAAATAATCACGCCCAGATCTGACAGCACAAAGTCATTGATGCCACCTGTCGCGATTGCTTCGAGACGACGTGTGAGTTCAGGCCGCAAGGCTTGGAACGCGGCATTCTTCACGGCGCGTTCTTCAAGACCTGAGGCTTGCGGATCTGCCTGAAAGCGCAAACCGACGAGGCGGCCAATTGCATGGCCTTCCACTGTCACTTCGCCGGTTTCATTCACGTCAACTTCCATGGCATTTTCCCGTTTGAGGCCCTTCAACAGGGCGGAGGTACGCTTATCAATGAAGCGCTGCATTAAGCGCTCGTGGAGTGTATCAGATAGACGGTCTTCTATCACCCGTGTTTGGCCTTGCCAGTGTCTATTTTCATCAACCCAGTCAGATCGGTTCGCGACATAGGTCCAAGTGCGGATTGCTGCCAATCTTTGTTGCAATTGTTCAATATCACCATCGGTTCTGTCGAGCTCATTTACTCTACGCGCGAACCAATCAGATGGGATCAATCCTTTAGGCTTAAGCAGGTGTTCGGCCAATCCCTCAATCAGATGAACATGTTCATCTTGGGGCGCTTTGCGAAAATCGGGTAGCTGACACGCGTCCCAGAGGCGGCGCACCCCCACAGAAGAGCGCGTGAGGGGTTGGACCCACGCCAGAATCGCCAAGCGGCGAAACGCCTCTTCATCAATCGCGCCGCGCGACCGCTTGAGCGAGGGGTGTGGCGATGGCGCTTCGAGTGAGGCAATCAAGGCTTGGCATGAGCGGTAGTCGAGGTCCGACGTCCGCCATTCCAAGGCATCGACCGGCTCAAACTGATGACCCTCCACCCGTTCAATCGTCTCGGCATCGAGGTCTGGGCAATCAGCGGTTTCACCAAACGTGCCATCGGTGCGAAAGCGGCCCGCGCGGCCGGCAATTTGAGCGATCTCATCGGCACGCAACGGCCTGTGCCTGCGGCCATCAAACTTCGACAGACTGGCAAACGCCACATGGTCGACATCCATATTGAGGCCCATGCCAATCGCATCGGTGGCAACGAGAAAATCGACTTCTCCAGATTGATAGAGCGCGACTTGCGCATTGCGGGTGCGCGGGCTCAACGCCCCCATCACAACCGCCGCGCCGCCCTTATGACGGCGGATCAGTTCGGCGATGGCATAGACTTCTTCCTGGCTGAAGGCGACGATGGCACTGCGCCGGGCCAGCTTGGTAATCTTTTTCACGCCCGTATAGCTCAAGGTCGACAAGCGCTCGCGCCGCTCAATCTCAATGCCCGGGATCATGGCGCGGATCATGGGCCGCATGGTGTCCGAGCCTAGGAACATCGTCTCGGCTTGGCCGCGCGCACGCAATAGACGGTCGGTAAAGATATGCCCGCGATCGGGATCGGCACAGAGTTGGATTTCGTCGATGGCAATAAAGGAAAAGGGCCGGTCTAGCGGCATGGCCTCCACCGTGGCGACAAAATAGCGCGCAGAGGCTGGCACAATCCGCTCCTCCCCCGTCACCAACGCGACGTGGCCGACTCCTTTTTGCTTAACGATGCGATCATAGACTTCGCGCGCTAAAAGACGCAGCGGCAAACCGATCATGCCCGTGGGATGGCCCAGCATACGCTCCACCGCCAAATGGGTCTTGCCCGTATTGGTCGGGCCCAAAACGGCCCACACCCGGCTATCGCGATCAATCAGTCCAACCATGGGGTCAGACCTAGAGTTTTATTGTGTCAGGGGAAACCCTCAACTGCGGTTCGAGGCTCCCACACCCATAGCCCCGCCAAGAAAACCTCGCGAGGGTGCACCATAAAGAGGGGCCGGGGCGCGTGGTATGCGCCAAATGAAGTGGGCC